>CAMLSF010000039.1 GCA_946482615.1 uncultured Chromatiaceae bacterium
CAAGATGCCGGGCTTATCCGACGGAGGCCCGGCACTAAGTGAATGCAAAACTGCCAGCAAGCTGGCAGTTTATGGTGGCTTAGTCGTCCAGACCTACAGCCCAACCAGCAGTCCAGTTATTACTTTGTGACACAGCACCAACAAAGTTTGTGGTATCGAAGAAGGCATCAACTGTTTTCATATCTTTAGCTGGAGTAGTGTCGATGGTGAAGATGCCGTTTAATACAGCAGCCTGATTTGCGGCTGTTTTGTTGCCTTCTTGAGCAAGGAACCAAGCAGTCTGTGATACACCAGCAGACACTTCTTTACCGGCTTCTGTTATTTCAGAACATGCGATAACTGAGTGGGTGAATTTCAGCTCACCGCTTAAAGCGAAGTTTTTAGTTGGAGTTGAATCCAATTCGAAGCACTCGCCCATGGCTTCAGGACCAGTTATAAGGAAGTTATGTAACTGAGCGTTTGTGCCAGCGCGCAGTAACACACCTTCTGAGTCGTCTGTACCATTGAAGGCGTTACCAATAATGGTCATGTTGGCGATAGTTGGGTTTGATACCGGTGTCGCCGTCTGATTGGTTGACTGGTTATCTGCTTCAATACCACGGTTAGCTTTCGAATTGTCAGCAGCATGTTTTACCAGTACGAACTGCAGTTTGCCGTTCCAGCCGTCAGTCCAGTCTACTGAGTCGTCACCATTCGATGTTAACACCACATTTTTACAGCTAACGCTACCACCAAACATTTCGATACCATCATCCAGGTTCTGATGTACCTGAATATTTGAACATTTAGTGCCAGAACCTACGCCGAAGAAGCCAATACCGTTTAATTCGTTATCTGGAATAACTTCATAACCAGCGTGTTTTACTATGACGTAGTTCAGAGAGCCACTGCTGTCTGTTGCAGTTGGACCACCATATAAACCAGCATCACCTTCTGCCTCGATACCACAGTTGTTAACATCAGCACACTTGTTGCTTGGTGCGTTACCCAGTAAGACTAAACCACCCCATTGGCCTTCGGCTGTAGGTGAGCCAATCACGTCCTGTACTGAGGTAAAAGTGATAGGGTTAGCTGCAGTACCTTCAGCGTTAATTTTTGAACCTCGAGTCACCACTAAGAAATCAGCACCTGATTTACCGTAGATAGTTACGCCTGGTTGTACTGTTAATGTGGCATTATTTGTATTGTCAGAGCCAATACGAACACGACCACTTAAGACATAATCAGCGCCGGCAGCTAAGGTTACGTTAGTGGTGATATCGCCTGTTAACTGGCAATTTAACTTACCTGTCAAGCTGGCAACTTCAGTAGTACCAGTTGGGCATGAGTCTAAACCTGTGCCTGTTTCAGGATGCAGGCTGACTGTCCAGCCCTTGGTCCAGTCCGTCGTGCCATCAAAAGCACCTATGTAGTCCACATCGTCAAACCAGCCATCGATATTGCCTACGTCATAGCCGTTTGCTAAAGCAGGAGAGTTAGGGGCCGGAATATAACCACCTAATAAAGCGTCACCCACTAAGTTGTTTGGCTGAGCTGTAAACCAGGCGTTAGCGTCAAAAGTAACGTTGTCGTTTGCATCTTTAATATTGGCAAAAGGTTCAGCACAGTCGATGATCGAGTTGCGGAAGATTAAATCGCCGCTGTTGGCGAAGTTAGCCGTCTCAGTGGTGTTGATCTCAAAACACTCACCCATATCTTCCGGACCAGTCACGATGACATTGTATAACTCAGCAGAAGTACCAGCACGTAATAAAATGCCTTCTGAGTCTTCATCACCGTCAAAGTTATTACCGATAATGGTCAGGTTAGAAATGCGGGGTTTACTGATAGGTGTTGCAGTGAAATTTGAAGACTGGTTGTCTGCTTCAATACCACGGTTGGCCTTCGTATCATTTGGATTATGACGAATTAATACGTGCTGCATACGGCCAGTCCAGCCGTCAGCCCAGTCTAAAGAGTCGTCACGGTTGCCTGTTAACACTACGTATTTGGCATCTACAGTGCCACCAAAAAACTCTACACCGTCATCCAGGTTGTTATGTACCTGAATGTATTCCACTGTAGTGCCGCGACCTACACCGGCAAACGTAATACCGTTTAATTCGTTGTCAGGAATAACTTCAAAACCAGCGTAACGCACTTGTACATATTTTAATGCACCGCTGTTATCTTCCGGATCTGCGCCACCGTATGGACCAGCTTCACCTTCAGCTTCAACCTGACAGTTAGCTAAGTTGGCCTGATCACATTTGTTCGTAGGTGCTTTACCTAATAAAACTAAACCACCCCATTCAGCAGCTGATTCTTCATCGGATAAACCTAACATGTCATTGACTGACGTCATGATGATAGGGTTAGTTGCAGTACCAACGGCCTGAATTTTAGAACCACGGGCAATAACTAAATAGTCAGCACCACTTTTACCAAAGACTTTGGTGCCAGGCTGAATAGTTAAGGTTGCGCTATTGGCGTTGTCATTACCTACCGTCACTTTACCTGACAAAGCCCAGGCTCTGTCCGCCGTCAAAGTGATGTCGCTGGTGATAGTGCCTTTAATCTCACACACAGGAGTAGTAACACCAGCTAAGGCTGAGCCTTCAGTGGCAAAAGCAGGGCAAGAGCTTGTTGGAGGAGGAGTCACACCACCATTGTCGCCATTGCCGGTGTCGATATTGATATCGCCGCCACCACAGCCCGCTAATACCAAAGCTGAGGCAATTGCGCTCAATTTTAAGAAGTTACGTAAAGCCATCACTTATCTCCAATAATCACATGAATGCTGTTGTTATAAAAAGCTGGGGCCAACCATACTCAGGCTTAATGACTGTTTTATTACAGCGGCTGCTGCTGTGAGGGAACTTTAAAAGCGAGCCGCGGCTGGCGTGGCGTAGCGGCCATGCTGTCAAAAAAGGTTCACCAAAATGTCATCTGAAAGACTTTTTGCTTTATTAAAAAAATGTAATGAAATTGAGAATTCTTATGGTGGCAGGGGCTACAGACTAAAATTCAGCTGCAGTTGTGTCGCTGGACCTGTCTGCGGGTCATTCGAGGGCAGAATGCTTGTTTCGCTTTCATAAAACTGTCATAAACTAAAGCCATACTGGTCAGAATCAATAAATTAGCTTGAATTGGTAGAGGGTTATGTCTAGAAAAATCCTGGTCGTAGAAGACGAAGCACCGATCCGTGACATGTTATGTTTTGTGCTTGAACAAAATGGTTATCAGGCCAGCACAGCAGAAGATTTTGATTCTGCTGTGAATATGCTGGTGGAGCCTTATCCTGATTTAGTCTTGCTGGACTGGATGTTGCCTGGTGGCAGTGGTATTCAGTTTGCCAAGAAAATGAAAGCTCATGAGCTGACCCGTACTATTCCTATTATTATGATCACGGCACGTGGTGAAGAAGAAGACAAAGTTCGTGGCCTCGAAGTGGGCGCAGATGACTATGTGACTAAACCTTTTTCACCAAAAGAGCTGATGGCCCGTATTAAAGCTGTGATTCGCCGTGTAGCGCCCACCAGCCTGGATGATGTGATTGAAGTGCAGGGGTTGAAACTTGATCCCGTGTCTCACCGTGTCACTGCCTCTGAGCAAGCCGTGGATATGGGACCAACAGAATTCCGTTTATTACACTTTTTTATGACGCATCCTGAACGTGTGTACAGTCGCGAGCAGTTGCTGGACCATGTCTGGGGTACTAATGTGTATGTCGAAGACAGAACAGTAGACGTACATATTCGCCGTTTACGTAAAGCCATTTCACTGGCCGGGCATGATCGTTTAGTGCAAACTGTACGTGGTTCAGGTTATAGGTTTTCAGCGAAATAACTTATCCCCAATTACTTTGGTGATTTACCCTAAGTAAAATGAAATCGCAGTGCCGCAAAAAACGTAGCTTCCGGAGCGAAGGGGGAACCCTGAGTCATCGGAGTTACATAGCGGCAGCTTCAGGAATGACGGGTAATAAGTAGGTGCTATGCGTTTGTTACTGTCGAAGAGGAAGATTTTCAGCAAAATCTTCCTTTTGTTTTTTATCGTTGCATTGATTGGCTGGTTGCTTGACCTGCTGTTTCCCGCTTTATTTGCCACCTCTTTAGTACTGCTTGGCTGGAACTACCGGCATATTTTTATATTAGATAAATGGCTGTGGCGTGATAAAAAGCTGACACCTCCGGCCGGGGATGGCAGCTGGCAGCAGGTGTTTGACGGTATTTATTACCGCTTGCGCAAAGCCCGTAAAAAGAATAAAGAATTGCGAGCCCTGATCCGGCGTTTTCGTGATGGTGCTGAGGCTTTGCCTGACGCCATAGTGGTGTTGAACAGTGACTGGACCATTATCTGGTGCAATAAACTGGCTCAACAGCTGGTGGGGCTGCGCTGGCCACAGGATGAACGTCAGCGTATTGATAACCTGATTCGTAATCCGGAGTTTCAGACTTATATTCAGCAGAGGCAGTTTGATCAGCCGCTGGAGCTATCTTCTCCGGTGAATGAAGATTTAGTGCTGGAATACCGTATGCTGCAATATGGTGATGAGCAGCATTTATTGATAGTGCGGGATGTGACTCAGTTAAAACTGCTGGAACAGGTGCGCAAAGACTTTGTCGCTAATGTTTCGCACGAGCTGCGTACGCCTTTAACTGTGCTACAGGGCTATCTGGAAGTGATGGATGCTGATCATTTGCCTAACGCCGGAATTTGGCAAAAAGCTCACACTGTGATGCTGGAGCAGACCAAACGTATGGATGCGCTGGTCCAGCAACTGCTGACATTATCACGCATCGAAGCCGCAGCTAAAGTGCAGTTTGAAGATCATATTGACGTGCCCGCTATGCTGGCGATGCTGGAGCAGGAATCTCAAACCTTAAATCGTGATAAACAGCATCAGATCAGCTTTTCCGTTGAAGCCGATTTGGTGGTGTCCGGTATTCGTGAAGAGCTACGCAGCGCTTTCTCGAACCTCATTACTAACGCTATTAAATACACTCCCAATGGTGGCGAAATTCAGGTCAGCTGGGTACGGCAGCATCAGAAAGCTGTGTTTAGTGTCACAGACAATGGCGAAGGTATAGCACCACAGCATGTCAAACGGCTGACAGAACGTTTTTACCGGGTGGATCAGGCCAGAGCCCGTGCTACAGGAGGCACTGGCTTAGGTTTAGCTATAGTCAAACATGTGCTGCAACGCCATAACAGCAAGTTGATGATTTTTAGCGAGCCGAAAAAAGGCAGTAGCTTTTCTTTTAGTTTGCCGGCCGAATCAGCGCCAAAACGTAAAGCGATCAAAGTCCGTTAACTGAATCGCCTTGCTGCAGGAAGTGTAAAAATTTCTGCAGCAAGGGCGGTTGATAGTTTTTATGTTGTACCAGTCTGAAATGTCGTTGCAGTTGCAAAGGGCTTTGCAGCAACAGCAACTGACCTGCATTAATTTCATCCTGCACTGCCAGCAAAGGCAAACATCCAATCCCCAGTCCCTGTTTGACAGCCTGTTTAATAGCTTCAGGCCGTTCCAGTTCCAGTAAATGAGTGGGGACCCAGTGTAAACGAGCCAACTCATGCTCCAGCACTGCGCGGGTACCAGAACCTTGTTCCCTTACTATCCAGCGCTGGGCCAATAACTCTGCTTTTGATAAATTCTGATGCAGTTTTGGGTGACCAAATAATACCGTCAGATCCTGTCGCCAATGCTGAATATGAAATTCTGCGCTCAGGACAGGCCCTTCGACAAAACCCAGCTGCGCTTGTTGCTGATGCATCAGATGCAGCACCTCGCTGCTGTTGCAAAGCCGCAATTTAAAGTCAATTTGTGGGTAAAGTGCAGTAAATTGAGCCAGTAAAGCCGGCAGTAAATAACAACCTACAGTTTCACTGGCCACCAGCCGTAACTCGCCTTTGTCAGGCTCTGAATTCACCAGTTCCTGCTGTAAATCGAGGAAGACCTGCAGTTTGGGTAACAGGTCCAGCGTATGTTGGGTTGGAACGAGTTGTCGGCCCTGCCGCAAAAACAACGGCTGGCCTAAACGTTGTTCCAGCTCTTTTAATGCCTGACTGGCTGCGGACTGACTTAATGCCAGAAGATCCGCTGCTTTGGTCAGACTATGTTGCCGGCATATGGCATCTAATAACAACCAATGGCGTGGGCTCGGGTAATTCATTTGTTTATCTGATGTGAGGGATTAGATTAATCCATTATTCTTATTTTTATCGGGCAGTACAATAGCGCTGTTTCTACACCAAAGATGGCATCATTATGTTGGTATTGCTTCTGTTTAGTCTGCTGGTACAACTCTGTTATTTGCTATTGCCTGTGTTGCATCAGTGGATTAGTCCGGTGTTATTGGCCCTGGTTTTGGGGTTAGCTGCGGCTTTTATATTACCTTTATGCTCCATTCAGCCACGTCAGTTGCTGGCGTCTCAACTGGATAAACTGGCGCTGTTACAGCAAAAGGCACTGCGTTTTGGCATAGTGTTATTTGCCTTTAATGTTGATCCGGCACTGGTGCAGCAAACCAGCCCGCTGGCTTTGTTCCAACTGGCAGCTTTGGTGTTGCTGGTGCTGGCCATTGCATTATGGCTTGGGTTCAAGGTATTTAAACTGCCTAAAGAATTAGTGATTTTAGTCAGCGCAGGTTTAAGTTTTTGTGGGACTTCGGCTATTTTTGCCACCTGGTCTGTGCGCAAAAGCAGCGAAGTGATGTTAACTCAAAGCCTGGCTCTGGTATTGCTGATGGGGTTGCTGGCGTTGTTGGGCTATTCCTTGCTGATGCAGGCTGGCGTTTTACCTGAAGCTCAACTGGCCTGGCTGATTGGCAGCACAGCGCCTGAAGTGTCACAAGCTGTAGCGGCCGGCAGTCAGTTAGGCGATGCAGCACCACAGGCTGTGATTGCCAAATTATTCCGGGTTTGTTTACTGGTGCCTTTTTTAGTTCTGCTGAGTCTGAACAGCAAAAACAAAGAGGGTTTTGTTTTCCCCTGGTTTGTGTTGGGTTTTATCGCTGTAGTGCTGATCAATATGACTTTTGCTCTGCCTGTCTGGTTCAGTCAGGCCGCGATGCTGCTGTCCCAGACTTGTCTGATTTTTGCAATGACAGTGACAGGGCTGTTTACCTGCTGGCAGGATCTAAAACAGTGCAGTGGCAAAGCACTGGGCTTTGCCACTACTGTGATCCTGCTGCTTATTTGCCTTTCTTATCTGTTTTTGCCGGGTTAGCCAGGTAATCCAGCGCCAGACCAGTGAAAGCCCGCACCCCATTTTCCAGGGCTTTTTCATTCACCTGAAAAAATGGTGAATGATTAGGTGCGGTTTTTTCAACCGGGGTATTGTCCTCTGCTATACCCAAAAAGAAAAACACACCTGGTACTTCTTGCTGGAAAAATGAAAAGTCTTCAGAGGCGGTAATAGGTTTGATCGGTGCCACACCTGCTTTGCCTGCAGCCCACTGCAAACTGGGCATAGCCCATTCGGTCAGTTGGGTATCATTCCAGGTGACGGCGGCAAAACCATGGTTATGAAACTCTGCGGTCGCGCCACTGGCTGCGGCTATGTGTTCTGAAGTGTGCTGCATTTTTTGTAATAACTGCTCACGCATCTGTGGATCGAAGGTGCGAACCGTGCCCTCCAGTTTGACTTCATCCGGGATAATGTTCCAGCGTACACCACCATGCACCTGACCTACAGATAACACGGCCGGCGCTTGTGTCACATCGAGCTGACGGGCTGGTATCTGGTGTAAGGCGGTAATCAGCTGGCCTGTGACCGCTATAGGGTCGACCCCACGCCATGGGCTGGAGCCATGTACTTGTTTGCCTTTTACCGTGATATTAAAACTGTCAGCCGCTGCCATAATGCCTTCGCTTTTGACCTGTAATTGTCCCGCAGGGCCTGGCCAGACATGCAAGCCAAAAATGGCATCAGGTTTGTACTTAGCGAAAACACCTTCTTTGAGCATCAGCTTAGCGCCCCCTTCTTCTCCGGCTGGCGGTCCTTCTTCGGCGGGCTGGAACACAAATAAAACTGTACCGGTAAGTTCTGATTTTAGCTGAGTCAGCACAGAAGCTGTGGCCATCAGCATGGCGGTGTGGGCGTCGTGACCACAGGCATGCATCACGCCAACCTCCTGACCATTAAAGGTACTGCGCACTTTTGACGCAAAAGGCAAATCAAGCTGCTCAGTCACTGGCAACGCATCCATATCGGCCCGCAGTGCCACTATAGGGCCTGGTTTAGCGCCTTTTAATACGCCAAGCACCCCATGATGGGCAATACCTGTCTGTACTTCCAGACCAAGGGATTTTAAATGCTCCGCTACTTTTTTTGCTGTATTGACTTCACGGTTTGACAGTTCAGGGTATTGATGAAAATGACGACGCCATTCCAGCATTTGTGGCTGAATGTTTTTAATCGCAGATTCGGTCTGAGGTTTTAAATCTGTGCTGGCCTGAGTTGAAAAAACACCGGCAACCAGTAGTGAAACTAAAGTTCTGAGCATGCTGCAATCCTTAGGGCTTTTGCGCACTACCATACTGGCTCTTTGCGCAAAAGCAAAGTGGCCTGACTCTATTGTCAGACCAACAGAGCTTTACTCAGGATCAACCTGGCCCTGCAGCACCTCAGCCAGTTCTTTGTTCTCATTTGGTTCTCTGAGCCATTCGCGCCAAATGGCGACCAGCAGGGCCATCAATACAGGGCCGACAAATAAACCCACCATGCCCATGGTTTTGACGCCACCTATCAGGCCAAAAAAGGTCGGTAAAAAAGGCAGTTTGACAGGCCCGCCGACCAGATTAGGCCGGATCGTTTTATCGACTATAAAAAGCTCAATACTGCCCCATAAAAACAGGCCAACACCAGCTGTTAAATCACCTGTGCCTATCAGATAAATGGAAATCAAACTAAAAGATAAGGGCGCGCCGCCAGGGATCAGCGCCATAAAACCTGTTAATACGCCAAAAGCCACAGGGGAGGGCACACCAGCTATCCAGTACGCTATGCCCAGCACCACACCTTCGCCTATAGCGATAATGGTCATGCCTATCACAGTGGAGCTGACTGTGGCAGGTACAACCCGGGAAAAACGATTCCAGCGGTCCGGTAAAATACGCTCGCCTACAGTATCCAGTTGCCAGGCCAGACGTTCACCGTCTTTATACAGAAAAAACAAGGTGATCAGCATAAACAGCAGAGTCAGCATAAAACCTGCTGTGGTCCAGCCAAAATTCAGCACCCATTTGGAGATGCCGCCTATCTGTTCACCGCTGACCAGGCTGACCACCTGGCCCAACTGATGTGGTTCACCTAAATAAGTTTGCCAGTAAGTCGCTAAGGTTTCTCCTACACCGGGCAAAGCTTTCAGCCAGTCAGGTACTGCAGCTCCGTGCTCATTGGCGTATTTCAGCCACTCTATCCAGGCTTTAATTTCTTCCATTGCATAGCTGAATACCATAGCCAGTGGGATCACTAAACCTAACACCATGGCAATAATGGCTACAGTAGCGGCTAAGGTGGAGTTGTGGCGGCAGTAACGCAATAAATGACGGTACAAAGGCCAGCTGGCAAAACAAATAATCAAAGCGGCCAGCACAGGCACCAGAAAGCCAATAAAAAAGAATACACCGGCACAGAGGATCACCAGCAATAAAGCTCTGCTGATGGCGTCGTTACTAAATATTTGTGGCATCTGTGACTTTCCTTTTTGCCTGTGAGGCATTTTTACTATGAGTCGTCATCCGCACCGGATGGATCAAAACCCGGACTTTGCAAACTGCACTCTGTTAAATAAGGGCAGTCGAGCACAAAGGCAATCTTTTTCAGATGCAATTGCTCCTGCTGCAGATCAGCCACTAATAGGGGTTGTTGTTCCAGCCAGGTTTTCGGCAGGTGCAGGCACAACTGTTGATTCTGGCCTTGTGCTTTGAGTTCAGGTAAAAAATCGTCGCGGCGTTTTTGATTCAATAACACAGCCAGACGCAGCAGCACCAGTAACGACACTACTGTGCTTGCGCTGTACAAATAAAACTGCGACAGATCTTCGCTTTTAATTTTACGGCGGTGGGAACGCACTAGTGTGGCAATCAGTTGTTGCTGTTCCTGGTTAAAACCCGGCAAATTGGCATTTTTTAAAATATAAGACGAATGCCGCTGCACGCTGGAGGAATTAATGTGCAAACCAATTTCATAAACAGTAGCGGCCCAGCTTAATAAATCTGCCATTTCGTCGGTCAATTGCCAGCTTGCCCGCAACTGAGCGAATAACTCCAGCGCAGTATTACGCACTCTGTCGGCCTGAGCTGTGTCTATGCTGTATCTTTTGATCAGGCTTTGAATGGTATGTTCACGAATATCATGATGATGCAAGCGGTCGCTCATCTCATAGAGCACACCTTCACGCAAAGCGGCATCGACATAATACATTTGTGAGATACCAAGCATGGTAAAGGCGGCGATCAGAATAGCTAAACCTGAGCAAATCAGTAGCTTGCGATCATCAGCTAAACCGGGTAAATCCAGTTGCAGGCTGTTTTCCTGAGCCACTAACAGGTCTTTTAATTGCAGCAGATGCTCAAGTTCAATACAAACCGGATGCCAGCCTAAACCGACAATAATATCGCGGATGGTTTTAATAGTGCCGGATGTGCCCACGGCCTGTTGCCAGCCGGTTTCACGGTAGGCCGAGACTATAGGCTCCAGTTCCTGTTCTGCCTGTAAAATAGCCCGCTCAAACTTTTTGTTGCTGATGCGGCCATTGGGAAAATGTTGCTGGGCATAACTGACACAGCCCATATTGCGGCTGGCCAGTTTCAGTGGCTGGAAACCTTCGCCTATCGCAAATTCTGTGCTGCCGCCGCCTATATCCATCACCAGCCGGCGGTCCTGATAATGCTCAAAATGGGCTACACCCTGATAAATAAAACGGGCTTCTTCCTGGCCTGAAATGACTTCTATAGGGTAGGGGAACACCGCCTGAGCCCGGCGTAAAAACATAGCGCTGTTTTTCGCCCTTCTTAAGGTATAAGTGGCGATCACCCGCACCGATTGGCCCGGTACAGGCTTTAAAGTATCGGCAAACTGTGCCAACACAGCCAGGCCACGTAACATGGCTTCTTCGGTCAGCAGTAAATCCTCTGTTAACCCCTCGGCCAGCTGTACTTTTTGTTTTTCGCGGTGTAACAGCTGCAAAGCGCCATCTACTACACGGGCTATCACCATATGAAAGCTGTTGGAACCTAAGTCAACAGCGGCCATATAGTTGGCATTCTGGGGTTCTGTCGTCGCGTCTGCGCTGGTCCAGTGAGTCATGTTCCGGCCTGAGTGGATTGCTGCAACTCAGCAAAATAATCGTAGATTTCCTGTTGGGAGCGAATGCTACGCTTATTGCCTCTTTTTACATAGTGATTGCTTTGATCTTTATCAATAATCCGTGCTTTGACGTTGTCATGCCACTGTATATCCAGGGTGGTCAGAATTTGCTGTTTAATGGTTGCATCATAAATAGGCACACCTACTTCCACCCGTTGATCCAGATTGCGGGTCATCCAGTCGGCCGATGAGATATACAAATCGGTTTCGCCGCCATTGTTAAATACATACACCCGGGCGTGTTCGAGGAATCTGTCTAATACGCTGGTGACATGAATATTGTCGCTTAAGCCTTTAATGCCCGGAATAAGCGAACACATACCCCGCACCATAATACGGACTTTTACCCCAGCCATACTGGCTTTGTACAACAAATCAATGATCTGGTTATCAACCAGATTGTTAATTTTTAAGGTGATTTCAGCTTTACGGCCCGAAGTGGCAAAACTGGTTTCCCGCTCTATCAAGGCACTGAGTTTAGGCCGGCTCCAGGTCGGAGACACAATCAAGTGGTTAAACTGGAAAGGTTTGTAGCTGTACTGAATAAACTCAAACACCTGATCCACTTCGTCACAAATTTCATTGTGGCAGGTGAACAAGCTCATATCTGTGTAAATACGGGCGGTTTTTTCGTTAAAGTTGCCCGTGCCTATATGAGCAAACTTTTGCGTTTTGCCTTTTTCCTGCCGGGTGATTAAACACAGCTTGGAGTGAATTTTTAAGGTCTGCAGACCAAAGATCACTTCAATACCAGCTTCGGTCATACGACGCGCCCAATTGATGTTATTTTCTTCATCAAAACGGGCTTTCAGTTCAACCACTACTGTCACTTGTTTACCGTTGCGCACCGCATCCAGCAGGGAGTGGATCACCCTGGAGTTTTTCGCCACCCGGTACATGGTCATTTTGATACTGGTGACTTTAGGGTCAAAAGAGGCCTGACGCACCCATTCAGTGAAATAACCAAAGCTGTGATAAGGGTAGTACAACAAAATATCTGAAGTGCGGATCGCTTCAAAGCTGGTGGTATGACGTTCAAATTCAGGGCTTTTTAATACCGGCATAGGCGGAAATTCCAAAGACGGATGGCCTATGTTCGGGAAGCCGATAAAGTCTTTGAAGTTGCGGTACTTACCGCCCGGAATTAATGAATCATAGGAGCTGTAGCCAAGCAGTTTTTTCAGCATTTTCAGCATATGTTCCGGCATATGCGCATCGTATACCATGCGCACAGGCTCAGATTTTAAGCGTTGTTTAATGCCCTTGGACATCTTATCGATCAGGGATTGATCCAATGTATCGCTGATATTGTATTCGGCGTCGCGGGTCAGTTTCAGCGAAAAGGCCTGAATTTCACAGAAATCAAAAAAACCATTAAACAAGTCTTTTAAGCAGTGCACTATGATGTCGTCGAGCAAAATAATTTGCCGGCGGTAGCGGCCTTTCTTTTTACTTTTATTCAAATGCAGCGGCAGTTCAACGAAACGTGACATTACACCAGTAGGCACCTGGACTATGGCGTACTCGGCTTTGTTGGCGCCCGTCATCTCGACCATCAGATAGGTTGCATTGTCCTCTAAGTGTTTGGCGAGTTTGACTTCTTCAGCAGACAAAATAATGGGTGATAAATGCCGTTGTATTTCACTGCGATAAAAACTTCTGACCCACTGAGCCTGAGCGTCGGTCAGCTTAAAATTATCTATCAGTTCAATATTATGCTTGCGCAGTTCCTGCTGTAAGTCGTCATAAATTTTATTAAAACGTTCCCCAAGCTTCAGCACTATATGCTGAATATCGTGCAGTAACTGCTCCGCGTCTTCCTGCTCGTCCGCATGATATTTTTTCAGCAGGATACGACGTTTGACATCTGCCACCCTCACCCGGAAAAACTCATCCATGTTGTTGGAATAAATACCTAAAAAACGCAAACGTTCAATTAAAGGATTACGTTCGTCCGCTGCTTCCTGCAGCACTCGGCCGTTAAAAGACAGCCAGCTTAATTCACGGGGAAAATAGTTCGTATCGCTCACAGTATGTATTAGCTCTGTAATGACCATAACGCGCTCCTGATCGGGTGTGGAGCTACTCTATGGCAGTTTTATGACAGACTGATGAAAGGATCAAGGACTTGATCCTTCATTTACATCAATATTTTATTGGAGAAGCCGGATCAGTGTTCTATATCCACCACTACATCAGATGCAATGGCTTCCAGAGCTTTGACCACTTCATCTTTATTCAGTCCTGCCGGCAGTTCGACTGTGGCTATGGCGTGAAACAGAGGAACCCCCCAGTTGGGTGCACTTTGTTTGGAGCTTTCAAAATGAGTGATATTGGCGCCTTTGTGTTTGATGACGCTGGATAACTCCCGCACTATACCCGGTCTGTCATTGCCCGTAATAACAAATTGCAGTTGTTTATCCGGATGAGTTTCTGAATCCAGGCCTTGCTGAATTTTGATATCCAGATCAGACATGCGCTCCAGTTCAGTGGTTAATGCAAACAAATGTTCTTCAGGGACTTCCAGTTGCAAAATACCAGCGAAATAACCACCTAAATGACTTAAGTTACTGGCCATCCAGTTGCCCTGATGACTGGCAATCACTGTGGCGAGTTGTTCTACTAAACCTGCTTTATCTTGACCTATAACGGTTAAAATTAACTGCTTCATACAACCTTACTCCCGGAAACGGCGGAAAACTGATAAAAATGCAAAACATTTATGGAAAAACAGTGAGTTAGCCAGATTTGGCTTACCCCATTGTAGACCTCTGGCCAGCTTTTGACAGTCAAGTCGTCGCAATTCTCCGGACAATTTAAAAAAAACTGCTGCAGCTGGAAAGATGTTCTTTTATTTCGTCATATTAGTGTCATATTTCTTTCTTATGATGAGCCTCAGAAAACAACCTGAACCACGAACAGGCATTGGTCTGTTGTGAGGAGAGCAACGTGAAAGTAGCAAAGTTATTAACTTCATTAAGTCTGATCGCAGCCACTTTGGGCCTGACAGCTCAGGCAGCCATTATCGAAGCAGACCCTAAATTACCAGCTTATGTAAAAGCCACTGGTGTTTCAGGCAATATTTCCAGCATAGGTTCTGATACCTTAAACAACCTGATGACCAAATGGGCTGAAGAGTTCCGCAAGCAGTACCCAAACGTGAATATCCAGATTCAGGGTGCCGGTTCTTCAACAGCTCCTACCGCTTTAACTGAAGGCACCTCAAACTTCGGACCTATGAGCCGTGCGATGAAGCCGTCTGAGGTACAGGATTTCGAAGCCAAATATGGTTACAAGCCAATGGCTATTCCAGTGGCAATCGATTTATTGGCTGTTTATGTGAATAAAGACAACCCGTTAAAAGGTTTAACTATCGCTCAGGTCGATGCGATTTTCTCTGCAACCCGTAAATGTGGTTACAAAGAAGATGTGACCCGCTGGGGCCAGTTAGGTATGGAAGGCGCATGGGCAAACCGTGATTTCACTATGTACAGCCGCAACGCTGTATCTGGTACTTATGGTTACTTTAAAGATGTGGCTTTATGTGGTGGCGACTTTAAATCCAGCATCAACGAGCAGCCAGGTTCTGCTTCAGTAGTGCAGGGGATCAGTGAGTCTATCAACGGTATTGGTTACTCAGGTATCGGCTACATCACTTCCAGCGTACGTGCTTTACCTTTAGCGAAAAAAGAAGGTGAACCCTTTTATGCACCAAATGCAGATCACGCTTTAGACGGTAAATACCCGTTATCGCGTTTCCTGTACGTATATGTGAACAAACACCCGAACAAAGAAATGTTGCCTTTAGAGCGTGAGTTTGTTCGCTTCGTATTGTCCAAAAATGGTCAGGACGTGGTTGCTCACGATGGTTATGTGCCAGTACCGGCAACAGTAGCTGCAAAAGCTCTGGCTGACTTAGGTATTAAGTAAGTTCAACTGATACAAACAAGGCACCAACCAGGTGCCTTGTTTTTTCTATTTAAAACAAAAAATTATTCGTTATCCTGCATTTGGTTATGTGTCATTTATATGACAAAAAACCACTCTGTAATATTTCCGTCATAAAACTCTACTATAGTTGCCAGCATCTTAAAGTAACTGGTGGTATCGCAACTATGCACTCAACCCATCCAAGTCAGCAGTTAACCGGTGATTCACCGCGTTCTTTACTGCCAACTGGCGAACGTCGGGCCCGATTAAGGCGCTGGCGGGCTATTAAAGATAAAATCTCCAAATATGGCATCAGCTTTGCCGGCATCAGTGTGGTGCTGGCTTTTGCCACTATATTTGTTTATCTGTTTTCTGAAGTCGGGCCTTTGTTTTCTTCCGCTTCAGTGGAGCAGAAAACCAGCTACCAAAGTCCTGTCGCTCAGCCGCTGCACAGTAGCATTGAACGTTACGGTGAAGTGGGTTTAGCCATTAGCTCTGATGCGAAGCTGCAATTTTTTAATGCCGAAACGGGTGAACTGAAGCAGCAGGTGCAGCTGGCTTTGCCTGCCGGAGCTACTGTGACTGCTTTTGGTAAAGCAGACCCGCGCACTGGCACTATCATTTTGGGTTTATCCAACGGTCAGGCGTTGATTGCCAAACACGAATACCTGCTGAGTTATCCCAATGACCAGCGTCAGGTCAATCCAAAAGTCAGCTTTCCTTTAGGGGAAGCAGCTGTGCAGGTGGATGCTCAGGGTCAGGCCTTGTTAGCTGTAGCCATTCAGGAAAAAGACGAAAACCGTATGCTCAGTGCGTACACGGCCGATGGTCGTTTAGTTTTATCCAATATGGTGGCAGAAACGGCCTTCCTGACTGGCGAAACTACAGTAGTCCGCACTGATTACACTTTGCCTGATGCGCCAAAGTCTGCCAGCAAAATTCTGATTGATAACACCTTCCAGAATTTGTTTGTCGCAGATAAAGCCGGGCACATTCATTATTACGCTATCAACAACCCGGAGCAGGCGCGTTTAGTCCAAAGCGTAAATGCGGTTTCTTCTGGTGCTCAGATCACCGCCATGGAGTTTCTGGTGGGTACTGTGTCTTTGGTTGTGGGTTCATCTACAGGTGAATTAAGCCAATGGTTTTTAGTGCGCGATCAGCACAATAACTTCGACTTAAAACAAATCCGTGATTTTGAGCAGCACCCGGGTGCCATCACTCAGATTGATGCGGAGTACTCACGCAAAGGTTTTATGGCGATAGATGACAAAGGTCATTTAGGCATTCATTACGGAACCTCTGCCCGTACTTTGTTTCTGGAAGCTTTTGATCATGGGCTGACAGCCAGACAAATTGCCATTTCTCCTATCAACACTAATTTCCTGATGCTGGACGATAAAGGCCAGATGCATAAGTTTGAGCTGGAAAATGCGCATCCTGATGTGTCTTACACCGCACTGTGGAACGAGGTATGGTACGAAGGCCGTGACGAAGGTAAATACATCTGGCAAGCCTCTGCCGGCTCTGATGAATTTGAAGCCAAAATGAGTATGGTGCCGCTGGCTATAGGTACGTTAAAAGCTGCCTTTTTTGCCATGTTATTTGCCACACCGCTGGCCATTATGAGCGCGATTTACGTGGCTTATTTTATGACGCCAGTGCTGCGCGGTAAGGTCAAACCCACCATCGAAATTATGGCCGCTTTACCTACAGTCATCTTAGGTTTCCTTGCTGGTTTATGGCTGGCACCTTTTGTCGAAGAATACTTAAGTGCTGTATTTGCCATTTTGCTGCTGATGCCATTTATGATGCTGGCTGCCGCTTATTTATGGCGTTATATGCCGGAATCCATTCGTAACCGCTTTGGTTTAGGCTGGGAAGCGGCGTTTTTAGTGCCGGTCATTATTCTGTTTGGTTATCTGGCGGTCAGCGCCAGCCCTATGATCGACAACACTTTTTTTGATGGCAGTTTACGTCAGTGGTTTACCGACAACGGTATTAACTACGACCAGCGTAACGCGCTGATTGTAGGGATAGCCATGGGTTTTGCTGTTATTCCAAATATCTTCTCTATTGCCGAAGATGCGATTTTTAACGTGCCCCGTCATTTAACTCAGGGTTCTTTAGCTTTGGGTGCCACCCCATGGCAAACCATGGTCGGTGTGGTTTTGCCAACGGCAAGTCCTGGCGTATTCGCTGCAGTTATGGTGGGTTTTGGCCGTGCTGTGGGTGAAACCATGATAGTGCTGATGGCCACAGGTAACAGCCCTGTAGTGAACTTTAATATCTTCGAAGGTATGCGTACTTTATCCGCCAATATAGCGGTTGAACTGCCTGAAACTGCGGTAGGCAGCACGCACTTTAGGGTCTTGTTCCTGGCCGCGCTGGTGCTCTTTGTCTTTACCTTTGTCTTTAATACCTTAGCCGAAGTGATACGGCAGCGTTTACGTCAACGCTTCAGCAATCTGTAATTAAGGGGCACTTTGATGAAATCTTTATTTGGCGTAAGAGCCTGGTTCAGATCAGGGACTCCCTGGATTTGGTTAAACGCTGGTGCCATTGCCTTGTGTCTGGTGATGGTGGTGGGCGTGTTAGGTTTGATAATGGTGCGTGGTGGCAGTCACTTCTGGCCAGCGGATTTGCAGCAGACCGAATGGTCGCCTGAATCGGGCCAGAAAAAAGTCATTATGGGTGAACTGGTGCGTTCGGAAACAGTATCAGCCGTGATGTTACGTGAATCCGGTGCTACAGTGCCGGCTGAGCTCGAATCTGTGACCCGTTATCTGGTAAAAGTAGGTAACCGTGACATTTATGGTCGTGATTTCTCCTGGTATATGGATTATGAAATCAGTGGCTGGGCTGTACCTGAAGGCGCCATTGCACTGGAGCGTCGTGAACGTGGCAACTTTTATGGTTTTCCGCTGAAACTCACCGAAGGCGATAAGCTGATTGCTGAAGGTGTGGCCATGTGGCCAGAGCTGCTGCAACGTGTTGAACGCGCCAACGCTATCTTCCAGCAAATGAAAGATATCGAAAAAAATGACATCAGCCGCATCAATAACCAGATTGAAAAGTTGCGCTTAACTGAACGTCGTTTGGTGTTGGATCAAGTGTCTGATGCAGAACTGGCGGAATTTAAAGCTCAGGCTGCGGCAGAAAACAAAATACTGAGCGATGAATACGAAGTGATCCAACAAAAACTGGATCAACTGCGTGCAGAGTCCAACCGTGATACGCTGATTGCCCGCACAGCTGAAGGTCGTGAAGTCACTATTTCGCTGGCGAACATCGTTAATGCCTATGCACCAAACGATATGTCTGTCTGGCAAAAAACCAGGCATTATTTCGGCGGTATAGCAGGCTTCCTGACGGAAGAACCCCGCGAAGCCAATACAGAAGGCGGTATATTCCCGGCCATTTTTGGTACTGTGACCATGGTGATTCTGATGGCTATCATAGTCACACCTTTTGGTGTACTGGCGGCTATTTACCTGCGTGAATATGCTAAACAAGGCCCGCTGTTGAAGATCATCCGGATTTCGGTCTATAACCTGGCTGGTGTACCTTCCATAGTGTACGGCGTTTTTGGTTTAGGTTTTTTTGTCTACATTATGGGCGGCAACATAGACCAGCTGTTTTACCCTGAAGCTTTACCAAGTCCGACTTTTGGTACTCCGGGTTTATTCTGGGCTTCATTAACTCTGGCCTTGCTGACTTTGCCTGTGGTGATTGTATCGACCGAAGAAGGTTTATCCCGTATTCCAAGTACTATCCGTATGGGTAGTCTGGCCTTGGGCGCGACCAAATCTGAGACCTTATGGAAAGTGGTAGTGCCATTGGCTACGCCTGCTATGATGACAGGTTTAATTTTGGCTGTGGCCCGTGCCGCTGGTGAAGTAGCGCCTTTGATGCTGGTAGGTGTGGTGAAGTTAGCGCCAACATTACCTATAGATGGCAACTTCCCATTTATCCACTTAGACCAGAAAATCATGCACTTAGGTTTCCATGTTTTTGATGTGGGTTTCCAGAGTCCAAATGTCGAAGCCTCGCGCCCTCTGCTTTATGCGACAGCGCTGGTGTTGGTGTTATTGATTGTGGTGCTGAATATGGCGGCTATTTATATGCGTAACAGATTACGTGAAAAATACCGCAGCGATACAGATTAGTGAGCAGCTGGCCTGCATAGCAGGCCTTGCCGGCAACCCAGGGTAACAGACCGAATTCACAAAATGGTAATGAAGATGAATCAAGATAAATTAACAGCTCCACCAGTAGAAACCGAACTGAAACTGTCGGATGAAAAAATTAAACTTCAGGTCAATGATCTGAAGCTGTACTACGGTGATTCGCTGGCGCTAAAAAGCATCAATATGACGATCCCGGAAAAACGCGTGACGGCTTTTATCGGCCCTTCAGGTTGTGGTAAATCCACCCTGTTACGTTGTTTCAACCGGATGAATGACTTAGTCGACATCTGCCGTATCGAAGGTCAGATTTTAATGGACGGCCAGAATATTTATGACCCGAAAGTGGACGTAGCAGAATTGCGTCGTCAGGTCGGTATGGTATTCCAGAAGCCGAATCCGTTTCCAAAAAGCATTTATGAAAACGTGGCTTACGGCTTGCGCCTGCAAGGTGTAAAAGACAAACGTATTCTGGATGAAGTGGTGGAAACGTCGCTCAAAGGTGCGGCTTTATGGAATGAAGTCAAAGACCGTTTGCATGACAATGCTTTTGGTTTGTCCGGTGGTCAGCAGCAACGTTTGGTAATAGCCCGCGCTATCGCCATAGAGCCAGAAGTCTTGTTACTTGATGAACCAGCTTCAGCTTTGGATCCCATTTCCACGCTGAAAATTGAAGAGCTGATTTATGAGCTCAAAGATAAATACACTATTGTGATTGTGACCCACAATATGCAACAGGCAGCCCGTGTATCCGACTATACTGCCTTTATGTATATGGGTGATTTAATTGAGTTTGATGCCACCAATAAGATGTTTACTAATCCATCGCAGCAACAAACTGAAGATTACATCACAGGTCGTTTTGGTTAATTAATTAAAGTAATACCCAAAAGTAATTGCAGTTGCAGCCAGGTAACAAAGCAGTGAATACAGCTGAATCTGCCACAACACTGGGTATTGGAGGAGAGCGCGATGGATAAAATGAATTTAACAAAACACATCTCCAGTCAGTTCAACGAAGAAATTGAACAGGTTCGTAACCATGTGATGGCGATGGGTGGGTTAATAGAACAGCAATTGGCGGACGCATTAAATGCAATTGCCAGCAGTGACGCTGACTTAGCCCGTCAGGTGATCGCCAATGATTTAAAAGTGAACGACTGGGAAATTAAAATTGACCACGAGTGCACCCGTATTATTGCCAAGCGTCAGCCTGCGGCCAGCGATTTACGTCTGATTATGGCTATCATTAAAACCATTTCTGACTTAGAGCGTATTGGTGATGAAGCCGAACGTATTGCTAAAGTGGCGCTGGAGTCTTTTAACAGTGCACAGCAGGATTTGCTGGTCAATCTGGATAATATGGGCCGCCATGTCGCGCAAATGCTGCACGATGTATTAGACGCTTTTGCCCGTATGGATGTGGAAGCGGCTTTAGCCGTACACCGTGAAGACAGAAAAGTAGACCGGGAATACGAAGCCATCACCCGTCAGTTGATGACCTATATGATGGAAGACCCGCGTTCTATACCTAAGATCATGAACGTATTGTGGTCCGCCCGTTCGATGGAACGTATTGGTGACCGTTGTAAAAACGTTGCTGAATACATTGTGTTTCTGGTGAAAGGCAAAGATGTTCGTCACGCCGATGACGACAAATTAGAGCAAGACGCCCGCAGTTAAAAAAACCAGCTTTAAAGTTGTCATAAAAGCCTGATAAAACCTATGTTTTATCAGGCTTTTTACATTACTGCTTTTAAGAAGTTTTTATTACACTTTGATTGCAGTACAATGCGCGCCGGTTTTCATTAACTCAACAGCAAGAGGCACACTTATGCCAAATCACTTTTTGGCGGTTTTTGCGAAATCACCAATCAAACCTTTAGAAGAGCACATCAAAAAGGTATTTGATGCCAGTCTGTTATTACTGCCATTTTTTGATGCAGTGTTTTTAAGGGATTGGGAAAAAGCGGCTGATGTTCGTAAAGCACTTGTAGCGTTAGAAAAGGATGCTGACAAATTAAAGCGTGATATCCGTGTGCATTTGCCACGTGGATTGTTTTTACCTGTCGACAGAACGGACTTGTTAGAACTGGTGTCGCAACAAGATAAAATAGCGAACAAAGCCAAAGATATTACCGGTCGTGTTTTAGGTCGTGAGTTAGAAATTCCTGCGCCTATTCAGGTGGAGTTTAAGGCGTATTTACAGCGTTGTATCGACGCTGTTGAATTAGCCTGTGAAGCCATCAACGAGCTGGACGAGCTGTTGGAAACGGGTTTCCGTGGTCGTGAAGTGGATTTAGTGATCAAAATGGTTGAACGTATCGACGAAATTGAACACGACACCGACCAGCTGCAAATCAGTCTGCGTAAATTTGTTCGTAAAGCAGAAGCCGAAATGAATCCGGTTGATGTGATGTTCCTGTACCGCACTCTGGAGTGGGTTGGCGATTTAGCTGATTCAGCCTTAAAAGTAGGTTCACGACTCGAAATCATGTTAGCCCGTTAATTCTTAAGGTAATTCAACGATGGAAATTATTTCTCAATACGGCTTATTGCTGATTATTATCGCCGCTGTATTCGGCTTTATTATGGCCTATGGTGTGGGTGCGAATGACGTTGCCAACGCTATGGGAACTTCTGTTGGCTCTAAAGCTTTAACTCTGAAACAAGCTCTGATTATCGCCGCTATCTTTGAAGCTGCCGGCGCCTGGTTAGCTGGTGGTGAAGTAACCTCCACTATCCGCAGCGGCATAGTAGACGCCGAAGCCTTTAAAGCTGTACCAGAATTACTGGTCTACGGCATGATCGCCTCTTTATTGGCTGCTGGTACCTGGTTATTGGTCGCCACTCATTTTGGCTGGCCTGTATCAACCACTCACTCTATTGTTGGCGCCATCATTGGTTTTGCCTCTGTGGGCGTGGGTATGGAGTATGTGCGTTGGGATGAAGTGACCAGTATAGTCGGCAGTTGGGTTATTACTCCTGTGCTGGCTGGTATTCTGGCTTATCTGATTTTTATGAGTGCTCAGCGCCTGATCTTTGATACAGATAATCCGCTGGAAGCCGCTAAAAAATACGTGCCTTTTTATATGGTCTTTGCCGCTTTTATGATGGCTTTTGTCACCGTCAGTAAAGGTTTGAAACACGTTGGTCTGACTTTGACTTCTACTGAAGGCTTCATGTTATGTGTAGTGATAGCTCTGGTCGTAGGGATCGTTGGTAAAATTGCGATCAGTCGTCTGAAAATTGACCCTGAAGCCGACAAGGAAATGCATTTTAATAACGTAGAGCGTATCTTCGGTATTCTGATGATTTTCACTGCCTGTTGTATGGCCTTTGCTCATGGTTCAAATGACGTAGCTAACGCTATAGGTCCTCTGGCTGCTGTGGTAGGTATTATCCAGTCCGGCGGTCAAATTCTGGATAAAGTGGCATTAGACTGGTGGATTTTGCCTTTAGGTGCTGTGGGTATAGTGATAGGTCTGGCGACATTAGGCGCTAAAGTGATCCGCACTATAGGTGAAAATATTACTCACCTGACACCAAGCCGTGGTTTTGCTGCTGAAATTGCAGCAGCCAGTACAGTGGTGATCGCTTCTGGCATAGGTTTACCTATTTCTACCACTCAAACTCTGGTTGGTGCTGTATTAGGTGTAGGTATGGCCCGTGGTATAGCGGCGCTGAATCTGGGTGTGATCCGTAACATCTTTGTGTCATGGGTCGTGACTTTGCCTGTAGGCGCTGGTTTAGCTATCGTATTTTTCTACATTATCAGGGCTATATTTGGCGCTTAATGCCCTGTGTTGCTTATTAAGAAATCCCGGTTTGATACCGGGATTTTTTTTATTCATATGAACTCTTATTGAGCTTTGCTTTTTCATTGTATTCGCTTAAATTGGTTTTAATTGAGTTTAGCCATCGGAATAAAAGATGAAACGTGTTCCCAGTATCAAGCAGTTGCAGTATTTGTTGGCTTTGCATGAACATCAGCATTTTGGCCGTGCCGCTGAGGCTTGTTATATAGGTCAGTCCACCTTAAGTGCCGCTATTGCCAACTTAGAAGAAACCATGAACGCGCAGTTGCTGGAGCGTGATCATAAAACTTTTATTTTTACTCCGCTGGGAGAAGACGTGGTGCGTCAGGCCCGTTATATAGTGGAGCAATGTGAAGAGCTGACCGAATTTGCCAAATGCCAGGGCAAGCCGATGGCCGGGCCGCTGCGTTTAGGTTGTATTCCAACTATAGCCCCCTTTGTACTGAGTGAAGTGATGGCTCTGGCGCGTGAGCGTTTTCCCGAACTGCAATTGTTGTTACGCGAAGACACCACAGAAAACTCTTTACAGTCCTTAACTGAAGGTCGGCTGGATTTGGTTTTATTAGCTTTACCTTATGACACAGGCACTTTGCATACCGAAGTACTGGCACAAGACCCGTTTAAACTGGTGTTGCACAAAGACTGGCTGAACCGGGGTTTTCAGCAAGACATCAGCCAATGGCCGGACGAAAGTATTTTTCTGCTGGAGCGGGAGCATTGCATGACCGGGCATGCGGTGAAGGCCTGTGAGCTGGATGATAACCGTAAAGTAAATCCATTTTTTGCCACCAGTCTGCATACCTTAAGTCAGATGGTAAATAACAAACTGGGCGTGACTTTTATGCCGCAGATGGCCATCAACAGCGGTTTGCTGCGGGGCACTGAATTAGTGGCGCAAAAGCCGGGTTCAGCTCAGGCGTACCGGGATATTGGTGTGGCCTGGCGTCCAACCTCCAGTAAGTTACGCAGTTATCGTCAGATGGCACAGTTAATTACAGAAGTGCTGCAGCAAAAATGCAGTGACTAAGGGTTAATCCAGTGTAGGTAAGGTCAGCTGGGGATAACGCCGATAAAAAGTTTTCAGCTGGCCCGTTTTATATAACTCACTAAAACGTTGATCCCAGATAGTTTTAAAAGTGCGGCCTGCTGCATTATCCGCAAAAGCCAGATAAATAGGGTCTCGTAGCAGTTCTTTGTACTGCAAAGGCTGCAGTTTGACTGGCGTTTCGCCTTGCAGATACTGCAACAACTCACTTTTCTCTGCCAGGTAAATATCAACCCGACCATTTTTCACCAGTTCCACTCCCTGTTTGATACTCAACACCTCATAGCCTTTTTCCGGCAAATCCAATAGCAGATGTAAATCATAAGCCAAATCCCATGCCAGTTTGTGCTGTTTTAGCTGTTGTAAATGCGGTGCAGCCATATGTTCAGGATCGTAAACGGCGACAATTAAATCAAAATCAAAAGGCTGAGCTGAAAGTAATAAGGCCTGGCGCTTACTGATGGATTCATGGGCGGAAAGACCCGGGACCATATGGTACTTGCCCTGCTGTACCAGATTAATAGCTCGACCGAAGTTACTGAAATGCCATACCAGCTCGACCTGCTCCGAAAGGTAAATCAACTGGAATAAATCTGCATAAGCACCTGAACCGTCCGCATTGGTAAAGCCAGGCCAAACTGGTGTACTGATATGAAGTTGAAGCGGCACTTTTTGATCCGCAAAAAGTGGCTCTGCAATGAAAAAACAAAACAGCAAATAAAAACGGTACATCATCCGGTGATATCTCTGAACTTTTTCAAAGCTTAGCTGAAATTCCGCTCAGTGTGGTCTGGCAGAAAAAGAGCTTGTGTTGAAAAAAACATCTTTGTAGACTGCGCGCCGCGCTGTCATAGCGCTTTTGGTATCGGCTTACATGCCGATGAAATAAAGTTTGTCGGTAAAGCGGACTACAACTATGCAAGTAAAAGATTTCTCCTTTGAGCTGCCTGAGCAGCTGATCGCTCGTTTCCCTAAAGCTGAACGTTCCAGCAGTCGTTTATTAAAAATGCAGCGCCAGACTGGTGAGTTATCCCATCTGGTATTCACTGATTTAGTGGCTGAACTCAATAGCGGCGACTTATTAGTTTTTAACAATACCAGGGTGATCCCGGCCCGGTTGTTTGGTCAGAAAGAGTCGGGCGGTAAAGTCGAAATTCTGGTTGAGCGGGTGCTTGATAACCAGCGCTTTTTAGCTCATGTACGCGCCAGTAAAGCGCCAAAGCCAGACAGTATGATTTTGGTCGATGACAATACAAAGCTGAAAATGCTGCAGCGTCACGATACTTTATTTGAACTGGAGCTGCTGGGCGAAGAGCCGTTGCTGACTATGCTGGACAGGCTGGGCCATATGCCGCTGCCGCCATACATAGACAGACCAGACAGCGATGAAGATAAACAAAGGTATCAGACCGTGTATAACCAGAAGCC
>CAMLSF010000040.1 GCA_946482615.1 uncultured Chromatiaceae bacterium
GGCCGATACCAGCGGTATTGAAGCTTTAAAGCAAAAAATTGAAAAATACCAGGCGGAAAACTCCCGTAACCCAAGTTTGACTAATCTGATGACATTGATAGCAGTTGCCTTTGGTGTCACTGGTGTTTCGCATTTCCTGGCCGATATTATTGCGCCCTGGATTGAACTGAACGCACCAGAGTTGGCAATGTATAGCTTAACCAGCACTTTCTTCTGGCTGGTGCTGATTGCTACTACGCTGGGTTTAGTCTTGTCCGGTACTAAAGCCCGTAATCTGGAGGCTGTAGGGGCTTCGAAATTAGGTTCGGTTTTTATCTACATTCTGGTGGCAACCATAGGTATGCATATGGATGTAACCGCCATTCTGGATTATCCGGTGATGTTTGTGGTGGGTGTGATTTGGATGAGTTTCCATGCCGGCTTGCTGATTTTTGTTGCCCGTCTGATTAAAGCACCAATGTTTTATATGGCGGTGGGCAGTCAGGCCAATGTCGGAGGCGCTGCTTCTGCGCCAGTGGTGGCTGCGGCTTTCCATCCGGCTTTAGCCCCTGTCGGTGTATTACTGGCGGTATTAGGTTATGCGCTTGGCACTTATGGTGGTTATATCTCAGGCTTGTTATTGCAGCAGGTTGCCCCTTAAAGCCATTCAGCTGGGGTCACTCATACCGGGGGCAGAGTTAAGACTCTGACCCCACCTGAGCTGTCGACTCCCGTACCAGAAGCTCAGGGATAAAGACTGGTTGCTCGTCGGTCTGGTTATGGCTGCCAGGTCTGGTATGTTTAAACAATAACTCGGCTGCACTTTGCGCTATGGTGCAGTTTGGCTGATGCGCTGTGGTCAGCGGTGGCCAGGTCTGGCGTGAAAACGGACTATTTTCAAAACCCACTATAGAAAGCTGCTGTGGAATTTCGATATGTTGCAGGCGGGCACTAAACAGGGCTCCTGCTGCAATTTCATCGTTACAGGCAAAAATAGCTGTTGGTTTGTTGGGTAAAGCCAGCAACTGAGTGGCACCTTTCACCCCGGATTCAAAAGAATAACTGCCCGGTACAATAAATTTCGGATTGGTCTCTATGCCTCTTTTGGTCAAGGCTGCTTTAAAGCCAGCTAAACGTTCACCACTGGAACTGTGTTCTTCATCGCCACATAAAAAGGCGATCTGGCTGTGACCCAATTCCAGTAAATGATTGGTGATCTTAAAAGCTGCCGTAAAGTCGTCGACCAATACGCAGTTGGTTTGTTTCGGTGAAGGTGTAGAGCCGGAAATAATGCGAACAAAATCTACATTAATACGACTGAGCGCTTCGGCAATTTCAGGCATTTCTGAAAATGGTGGAGTTAAAACTAAACCTGCCAGTCTGGAATGTTGTACCAGATCTATCACTTCCCGCACTATACCTGGTGATTTGGCATTGGTAGGGTGGATCAATAGCTCATAACCATGCTTACGACAGGCATCCAGCAGACCTCTTTGCATATCAATTACATAGTAAGCGTTTGGATTGTCGTAGATATAACCAATGCTGTATGACTTGGTACTGGCCAAATTACGGGCTGCAGCGTTAGGCTGATAATTCAGCTCCTGCATCGCTTGATTCACTTTATCGATCGTCGCTTGTTTTACTGACGGTTCGTTGTTCATCACCCGCGACACTGTCTTGATGGACACACCCGCTTTCGCAGCTACGTCATGAATGGTCACTTTCATTACTGGATCCCAAAAAGCACAACACCGCAGGGCCTTATGCTGAAAATAAATAAGACGATTTTTCCACTGATCCAGCTAACTTTATGACAGCGCTGGTCATTTTGTAACAAAGATTAAGTTAAGGGATAACTCTTTTTTGCAAAAACGGCAAATATTTATTCTGGCTTTTTTGTTTAAAAAAACTACTTTTTTTTAAAACTAAATAATTAAGTTACTTTTCATTATATAAATCATGTGGATACAGCCTTTTTGAGGCGAATTCTTCTGAAGTGTGCAGGAAAAGCGTTATAAAAAACAGTTCTAAGGGTGGAGTTCCGACTTTTTAAATTCGTTTAAATTTTCATCTAAAGGAGTTTGCAAAGCTGATTTTTTTTGTGTATGTTAAATTTCAATGACAGCGTTGTCATGGCGAAGACATGAAAATTCTGTTGTTTCAGGACATAAAAAAATCATCGCATAAAAAAACGGGAATGGGAGAGAGAAGCTTATGCTGCACAATAAAATGAATAAGTGCGCGGTAGCGGTCAAATTAGGTCTGATGGCTGGAGCTGCCGCATTGGCATTTCCAGCTATGGCCGATCAGGCTGCGGAAGAAACCACCGCCAAGAAAGAACAACAGGTTGAGGTTATTCAGGTGCGGGGCCTTCGTGCCAGTACTGCTGCATCCATTAATACCAAACGTTTTGCAACCTCTCAGGTTGATGGTATTACTGCCCAGGATATAGGTAAGTTGCCGGATGTGACTATTGCGGATTCATTGCAACGGATCACTGGTGTACAAATTGAACGGGTAGCAGGTGAGGGCGGTCCGGTTCAAATTCGTGGTTTACCACAAATAGATACCACATTAAATGGTGAAGTATTTTTAAGCGCTACCACTATTGATGCGTCACGGGCTGATTATAGTGACTTACCATCTCAGTTGTTCTCTGGTGTTGACGTCTACAAATCTTCGGAAGCCAAACACAGTGCCAAAGGCATCTCAGGTTCTGTTGATTTAAAAACCCGCCGGCCTTTTGAAATGGACGACGGTTTCACATTTGCCGGTGGCGCAGAGTTAACCCGGGGCTCTATCAGCAAAGAAAACGATCCTATGTTTAATGCTTTGGCGTCTTTCCGCGATGAAAAATGGGGATTACTGGTTTCTGCAGTCACCAGTGAAGCGAATCTGGCGACAGACTACAACGGTTATTTTGACACCTCAGAAAACGGTGGCATAGGTGCTGCCAACAACAACTTTACCTGGGGCGACAACCCACGGGGCGAAACGACCCGTCATGTAGTGCCACAAGGTTTTGCGGCTTTTAACAAAACTGAAGAGCGTGATCGCAACGCTTTCCAAAGCTCATTCCAGGCTGAAATTACTGATGAAATAGAACTGATCGCAGATTATTTCTATACGGATCAGGAACGTTTTAATGCGCGCAGCGGTTTCTCACAAAATAACCGCTGGTACAGTTTCAATGACTACGCCTACCCAACAGAAAATGGCTGGACTGGCGACACCTTTGAAGACGCTAATGGCGATACCTGGGGTGCGGTTAACGCCTTTTACATGAAACCCTGGCGTATGCAGTCTTTTACTCAGGTGAACGTCAATGAAGAGAAATCGCGTAACCTGAATTTACAACTTAAATTTGATCTGGACGGCCCGTTAAAAGGCGATATGCGTATGACCCGTGCTGACGCAACTCATAAGATGCGTCATGGTTATGGTGAAGGCGACATGCTCAGTATCGATCGGGGGACGCTGGTCACTGGTCCTGGTCAGTTTACTCAGGGCAGTAATTGTACCAATGGCGAAGCTATAGTTGGCGCAAACGGTGGTTGTTTTGGCCGTTTTGCTCCAGGTGGTATCGAAGATGATGATTTCCTGCTGACTTATGATGCCTCAGGCAAATATCCGGTGTTTGGTGGTTTTGATCAGATTGTGAACGGTGGTGCAGGTCCGCGTAGCGTGGCGGATTACATGGCTGACATCAATTCTTATCATATTGGTGCTTTCTCCTCTGAAGGTAACACTGATACTTCAGGCGAAATTAATACACTAAGTACAAAATGGAACTACGAGTTTCAGGATGACATGTTTATCCGCAGTGTAGATTTTGGCGTGCGGATGCTGGAGCGCTCCGTTGACCGCGACAATTTCACTTATACCTCAGAGTTTGGTAATGGCTGTGATATTGCACAGTGGAAAGCTGTTGACCAGTACATCAATACTGCAGGTTGTGAAGGCAATCCTGCTGCAGGTGAATATTTGGCTGTAGACACTGTATTTGATGGTCAAACTATTCCTGCCGGGACCTGGATGCCATACACTTTGTTGGGCCCAACCCGTCTGGATAAATACACTACAGTGTCTTATCAGACCAACTTTGGTAATGTCAGCGGTATTCCGGGCGTATGGGTTATTGATCCTGAGAATTTCCGTGATCCACGTGCCTTCCACGAGAAGACTTTTGGTAATGTACAGCGGGTTGAAAATGCTGGTGCAACTTATGACGTTGCGTTGGACGAGTTCAACTATTTTGTTCAGGCGAACTTTGAACAGGGTATTTTCAGCGGTAACTTTGGCATGAAAGTCGTTGAAACAGACCTGCGTGTGAAGCAAAACCTGACGGGCACGAACTTACCTCACAGTGGTCTGGCTCCTGATACAGGTGATGTGGTCACCGAACGTAGTTACACCGATTACCTGCCTTCACTGAACGTCAATGCACAAGTGATGGACGATGTGATACTCCGTGGCGCATTCTCGGAAAATATGCAGCCTCTGGATCTGATGGTATGGGGTGGTGGTAAAACTGTAGGTATGACCATAGACGGCAGCTGTGACTGTTTACGTGTTCGCAACGGCAGTCTGACAGGTAACCCGTCGCTGAATCCATGGCGCTCGAAAAACTACTCATTGTCTGCTGAATATTACGTAGGCAGTGCGTCAATGGCTTATTTGTCTACCTATAAGATTGAAATCGAAAGCTTCACTACTGATGGTACAGTGATGATTGACGAGCCGGATCCGGATGGTGTGACCCGTGGTCCATGGCCATTCAGTACTCAGGTACAAGGTAGTGGTGGTGATGTGACAGGTCTGGAAATCGGTGGTCGTCTGGCCTTAAACGATATGCTCGGCGATGACAGCTTCTTGTCTGGTTTTGGTTTAGACGCCAACTACACTCTGAGCAAATCAGAGCAAGACAAAAAAGGCATCAACGGCAGTGAGTTACCTTTCCCTGGTATGTCGGAAGACACCTATAACCTTGTATTGTGGTACGAGCAGGGCGGTTTCTCGACCCGACTGGCATGGAACTCACGTAGTCCACGTCTGATCACTCAGGGCACTGCTGCTGTTGGTGGACAATCGCTGTATCAGGACACTTATTCTCAGTTGGATCTGAGCCTGTCTTATGATATCAACGAAATGGCGTCTGTTTACCTGAACGGTTCAAATATCACTGAGGAATTCCAGCAAACTTATCTGGAGTTTGAATCACAAAAGGCTTTCCAAAACGTGTATGAAGCGCGCTGGACAACTGGTGTTCGTGTCAAGTTCTGATAAGAACTTCACATTCTGCTGATGTTTAATAAAAACCGTCGTAGAGTTCAGACTACGGCGGTTTTTTATACTTCAGATCTATTCAATACAAATGAAAGCCGTAAGGAGTGCAGATGAAAACTCATGCCGTTCGGAACATTGTCATAGTTGGAGGCGGCACTGCCGGTTGGATGTGCGCAGCAGCCCTGAGCCAGCATTTTCAGGGGCAAGCTGTTTCCATCCGTTTAATTGAATCGTCGGAGCTGGGAACTGTTGGAGTGGGGGAGTCTACTATTCCGAGCATCCGGCGTTTTTACGCCAGGCTTGGGTTGACTGATACTGATGTGATCAGAGCGACCAGAGCTACATGCAAGTTAGGTATTGAATTCAGAAATTGGCGCACACTGGATCACAGTTTTATCCATCCTTTTGGTTTGTTCGGGCAACCACTCAATCAGGTTCCTTTTGTGCAGTGTTATCTGGCCGCCTGTCAGGCAGGTTTGACTGATTCATTACAGGACTACTCTTTGGGGGTCGCGCTGGCACGCAATAATAAGTTTTGCCTGCCGGATCCGAATCCAAAGTCTATGCTGACCATTTTTGACTGGGCTTTGCATTTTGATGCTGCTTTGTTTGCTGGCTTGATGCGGGATTATGCAGAGCAAAAGGCTGTACAACGCACAGACGCCCGTATTGTGTCAGTGCAAAGCGATGAGCTGGGTATCAAAGATTTACTGCTCGACAACGGTGAAGTCGTCACTGGTGATCTCTTTATTGATTGCTCCGGATTTCGTGGTTTGTTGATTGAACAAGGGCTCAATACAGGGTATGAATCCTGGCAGCAATGGTTGTTATGCGATAAAGCTGTGGCTGTGCAAACTGAAGTGCAGGCTGAGCCTGTGGCACGAACCAGAGCCACAGCTCATGCTGCTGGATGGCAATGGCGTATTCCGCTGCAGCACCGCCAGGGCAATGGTTATGTGTATTCCAGTGCTTTGATCAGTGATGATGAAGCCACGGCAACAATGCTGGCCAATACAGATGGTAAAGCATTACACAATCCACGTTATTTTACTTTCACTCCGGGGCGGCGCAAACTGGCCTGGCATAAAAACTGTGTAGCACTGGGACTGGCTTCCGGCTTTCTGGAACCATTAGAAAGCACCAGCATAGCTTTGATTGAAACCTCTATTGATCGTCTGTTGCTGACCTTTACTACTCCGGCATACAGCAATGCCGATGTTGAGCGCTTTAACGAAGTGACAAAACTGGAGTATGAACGTATCCGGGATTTTATTATTTTGCATTACAAAACCAGCCAACGCACAGATGCTGAATTGTGGCGCCATTGTGCTGCCATGGATATCCCAACAGAGTTGGCAGACAAAATTCACGCCTTTAAGCAGTATGCAGAGGTTCCTCGCTTGCCCTGGGAAATATTTGGTGCAGACAGCTGGCTGGCTTTATATGAAGGTATGGGAGTGCTGCCCGAACAGTTACCCACTGCTGCACTGCAACTACCTCAGCAGGCTTTGTTAAAGGAACTGAGTCAGATGCGTAGCTTTATCAAGAGCACTGTGCAGAAAGTACCAGCACATTCTGATTTTTTAGAGCGTTTTTGTGGTTATCAACCACTGTATCAGATGAAGACGCTGCTCCCATCCTGATTACTCTGGCTTTGCCGGTAAAAAATGTTCAACGCCGCTGTACTGACAAGCGGCGTTTATTAATATTACTGTCCTTTTGTCGCCTTGCAGTGGCGATTGATAAAAGTCTGATGGGAGTCGGCCTGCATGGCGGCAGCTTCCATTGACGCTTGCATCTGATTAAGCTTTTCCTGTAACAGATCCAGGGGCACTGTGGCTGCTTTGGCATCAAATTGTCGGGGAAAAACACGAAAGCCGTTATACATAGCCAGCCAACTGCTGTGTTTAAATGACTCCTGATCATAAAGAGCAACATGGCCTCTGTGCCGGTAAAGTTCTATTTTATGCGCCAGCGAATCCGGTATTGTCATAGCAGCGCAGTAGCGCCAGAACTCAGTATCACGACGAGCCGTTAATTTATAATGCAGGATCAGGAAATCACGGATTTGTTCAAGTTCCAGATTATGCAGCCTGTTGACTTCAGTGATATCGCAGTCAGCAAATCCCTGTGACGGAAAAAAAGCTTCCAGTTTGGCCAGTGCTGTTTGCACCAGCGAGATGCTGGTTGATTCCAGAGGTTCGAGAAAGCCTGAGGCTAAACCCAAGGCAAAACAGTTTTTATGCCAGATTTTGTCGCGTCGGCCTGGGGTAAAAGACAGCTTACGAGGTTCCGTCAGGACTTCGCCTTCGACAGTATTTAGCAAGGTTTGCCTGGCTTGCTCATCAGTGCTGAACTCACTGGAAAATATATGGCCATTGCCCATTCTGTGTTGCAATGGAATACGCCACTGCCAACCGGCATCCATAGCGATAGAACGGGTATAAGGTGTAATTTCACCATGTCTTGTAGTTTGTACAGCAAAAGCGCTATCGCAGAGTAACCAGTGTTGCCAGCTTTGATAACCGACCCCGAGAGCTTGTCCCAGCAGCAGGCTGCGAAATCCTGAACAGTCGATAAACAAATCACCTTCTAACTCTGTACCGTCTTTTAATATCAGGCTTTCAATAAAGCCGTTTTGTGGTTTCAATCTGACCTGCGCAATTTCTGCGTCCAGATGTTTTACGCCAGCAGCAGTGGCTTGTTGCTTTAAGTAAGCTGCATATAATGAAGCATCAAAGTGATAGGCATAGCTGTAATCGGCCAATGGAGACTGAGGCTGCGGGTTAGGTTGGGCGAATTTGTTCTGCCGAGCCAGAATGCAGGCAAAACTGTAATTTTCATAATTAACAGGCAGACCACTACTGACAAGCCTGTTCAGGTAATGATGAAAAGCGACCCCATCAACGGGCATACCAAAGTCAGCAAAAGGGTGGAAAAACTGGCTGCCATGCTGATACCAATCTTCAAACTGAATCCCCAGTTTAAAACTCGCCTGAGTCGCTTTGATAAACTCCTGCTCGTTCAGGCCTGCTTTGCGATTAAAATGCACTATGCTGGGAATAGTGGCCTCACCAACACCAACAGTACCTATCTGACTGGATTCTACCAATGTGATCTGCAGTGGGTCCTTAGTTTTAAATCGCGCCAGGCTGATGGCTGCCATCCAGCCTGCTGTGCCTCCGCCTGCAATAATTACTCGTGAAACTGATGCTGTCATAAGAACCTCGAAAGAGCCTTAGCTATTTTTTACACTCGATTGACAGCGTTGTCAAACTGATGTTCAGGCCACTCTGGTGATGTTGCACAACTGAGTTTAAATGCAAGAAGAGCAACGACAATAGAATCCTCATGGGCAGCCATCTGTTTCATAAAGAGAGTTTTGTAAGAGTAAAGCTGCCCTACATCGGATTGCAGCCAGAGGCCAATTAATGGTAGTGTCAGTGCCTGTAAATCAATAGCCAAAGTTCTGTACAACTGGAAATGAGACGGCTAAACCATAAAATGTTATAGAGGTTATTCATGTCACTGCAAATCGCTCCATTACAAAAAGAAAAACACGCTCAAACTAAAATTAACATCAGCAGTCCATTTGGCTTTGCACAAGATCAGCACATTCTGCCTGTGGTAGTGCAGGAGTTTGTGCGCGTTGGTGCTGAAATGCCGATCGTGTTTATTAAAGACCCTGCGACAGAGCGTTTTGATGTTGTGGCTATGCTGGGATTAAAAACAGGTGAAAATCTGATGATCACAGAGGGAAAATGGCAAGGTTTTTATGTACCGAAAGTTTTATGGAATCACCCGTTAATTCTGGCCGATGATCCGGGTCAGGAAGGGCAGTTTCTTGTGGCTCTGGTTGAATCAAGCCCTATGGTGAATACTGAAACAGGACATTCATTATTTAACGAAGATGGCTCAGAGTCCGATTTTTTAAAATCCCGTATTGATTCAATGCGTGAGTTTTATATGCAATCCCAAACGACCAGAGTTTTCAATAAAGCATTAGCAGATATGGATTTATTGGTTCCTCAGACTTTAACTATTAAGCTGGAAGGGAAACCTCGTGAAATTACAGGTATCTATATTGTTGATGAGAAAAAACTGAATTCATTGTCTGATGAACAATTACTGGACTTAAGCAAACGTGGTTTGATGCCAGCTATTTACGCTCATTTAATGTCATTACAGCAAGTCCAGCGTCTGGGCGAGCGGGCCAACAAAGCAGTGGCAGCAGTTGCGGCTTAATCCTTCTTTGTATGAACAGGCAGCACAGTTGTGCTGCTTGTTACTTTCCTCCCTTTCTCCAGTTTGTGCTTTTATTTATCTTCTTTGACTCCTTTTTCTATCTGACTTTGTTTCTCCTTAAAAAACACTTGATTTGCGCAAAAAAAATACTAATATAGCCATGACAGCGTTGTCATGTTTGTTCTTTTCCATTTTTTCCCGTGTTTCCCGGCAGAGAGTGGGTCGTAAGGTAACGAAGCAATCAGAACTGTGCTGAAGTCTGATTGTTGTTTTTCCCTCGTCAGAATTCTGTTGATTGGTAGTTGGTTAGCAGAGTTCAGCAACAAACATGGAGGTTGTGTTTTATTTGCCAATCCTTATCCAAGGGATCTTGGAGGATACTGCAAGCAGTATCCTCTTTTTTTTCCTTATCAGGCTGCTGGCTGAGTGTATAGGCTGGCTATATGTTCAACAGCCCATTAAAGTAATGCCATATCAGATCCAGGAACTGTGAAATTTTATGCGGCAAGTGCGTTGGGGAATTATTGGTTGTGGCAATGTCACCGAATTAAAAAGTGGTCCGGCTTTTAACAAAGTGGAGCAGTCCAGTTTAGTGGCTGTGATGCGTCGTGATGCAGCAAAAGCGGAAGATTATGCCAAACGCCATCAGGTACCCCGCTGGTATAGTGATGCGCATCAGTTAATACACGACCCTGAGGTCGATGCTGTGTATATTGCTACACCACCTGATAGCCACAAATATTACGCCTTGCTGGTCGCAGCAGCTGGTAAAATTTGTTGTGTTGAAAAACCTATGGCGCTTAATACTGCCGAATGCATTGAAATGGCAGAGGTCTTTGAGCAAAAACAACTGCCTTTATATGTGTCTTATTATCGTCGTTCCTTACCGCGTTTTTTAACAATCAAAGAGTGGCTGGAACAAGGACTGATTGGTGCACCGCGTCAGGTGCAATGGAGTTTCAGCCGCACTCCAAATATTATAGATTTAGCTGGCCACTACAATTGGCGCACCGATCCTGCCAAAGCCGGTGGCGGTTATTTCATTGATTTAGCCAGTCATGGTCTGGATTTACTCTTGTATCTGCTCGGTGACGTAGTGGACGTGCGTGGTATCAGCCAAAACCAGCAAAAGCTGTATACGGCAGAGGATGCAGTTGCTGCAGTCTGGCAGTTTCAGTCAGGTTGTTTAGGCTCTGGGTTCTGGAACTTTGCAGCGGCAGAACGGACGGATAAAGTGGTGATCTATGGCTCTGATGGCGAGATTGAGTTTTCAGTCTTTGAAAATGAAGCTGTGTTGTTGTCTACAAAAGAGCAACAGCTAAGCCTGGAGATCGCTCATCCGGAAAATATCCAGTTTTATCATATTCAGGCCATGGTGCAGGACTTGTTGCATGGCACAGGCCATCCTTCCACAGGAAAAACTGCATTAAAAGCCAGCTGGATGATGGAGCAAATACTGGGGGCAAAGTTTTAACCCGGCCCCCAACTCTGAACGTTAAAATTGAGCTGGTTCTGCTTCCATGGGAGTCAGAGCCGAAGCTCTGATCCAGTTAGCTAATCCAGCCGGGTGACTCTGCTGGTGGCTCCATTCTTAGCCTTAGTCCGCAACAATAAGTTGTTACCAACTTTCACAGCTTCGGAATAAGGTAACCAGCTTTGGCCCTGGTCTTCACTGTATTCAATGGTTAAGCCCGGCCAGGCGCTATTGGCCAGCAGTAACCCATCCTGCAGCACTGCACCAGGTGGCGGCAGATACAGAGCAACACCGGCTTCTGCTAAACGTGGCAATTCTTTTTGAGTTAAGGTCCAGCCAAAACGTTGCCAGTCTTGTTGCCGCTTTGCTGTATCTGGTTTTGCGCCTTCCCAGTCGGCTTTGTACCAGGCTCGTTCAGCCAAAGCCAGCAAGCGTGGATAAAGCATTTTCTCCAATTGCTCCGGGGTACGAATGGTTTCAGTCCAGATTTGTCCCTGAATCCCCAGAATATTTTCTGGTTTTTCTAAGGCTGGTAGCTCTTTACCTAATAAAGTTTCCAGATTTTCAATAACCTGGCCCTCACGGGTTTTATCAGCATTGGCGTATAAATCATCCGGCATATAACCAAACACTTTGGCTACATCGGTAAAGCGGGCCGCCCAGTAGTAACCACGCTCTTCCGGATGGGCTTCATAAGGATGGTCAAAATACAAATGGGTGCCATGTGACAAGACCACCTGATAACCAGCATTGGCTAAGCGATAAGCGCGATCCGCCACACCCCATTCCCAGATATTATCCCAGACATTGGCATATACATGTTCATTGGCAAATTGCTTGCGATTGAAGGGATTTTTGGCGTCATACATCAAACCATCCTCCCAGCCACCCAGAGTGAGTTGCCGGTTGGCTGCCAGCTGTGCCACTTTGGCCACAAAATAAGGTTTTAAATCAGCCACACCTGCGACACCGCTGTCCTGAGTTGCAATCAATTGCTGACAGGCTGGAGAAGCAGTCCATGAACCCACACCTGTTTCATCGCCACCCATGTGAAAAGTGCGGAGCTGTAATCCTGCCTGGCGGTACATTTGTTGTAGTTCATAAATCACTTTATCAACAAAAGCATAAGTGGAAGGCAGACAAACGTTAATAGAGTTGTCTGTGTAGTTTTGCACTGTCATGTATTTGGATTGATCCTGCGGATCGGACAATAAATACTGCTTAGCTTCTGCTTCTTTACCTTGTTCTTTCAGAGTCAGATAACGGGCTTGCATAGCCTTCACCGCAGCTCTGGCGTGGCCCGGCATATCAATTTCCGGAATGATTTCAATATGACGCTCTGCAGCATATTTTAAAATCTCAATAAAATCTGCTGTGCTGTAATAGCCATTGCCGTTGCCTGACGTAAAAGGGCCTGTACCGAGCTGAGTCAGCAGACAGCGCCGCTCAGATAAGTCAAAGCAGCGGTTTGCACCGAGTTGAGTTAACTCAGGTAGCCCCGGAATTTCAATACGCCAGCCTTCATCTTCAGTTAAATGCAGATGCAGCTTATTTAACTTGTAGCGCGCCAACTGATCGATCATCCGCAAGGTTACAGCTTTACCGTGGAAATTGCGCGCCATATCGTAATGCAAGCCACGCCAGCTAAAACGTGGCCAGTCGGCGATAGTCAGGTTAGGTAAAACGCTGCGATCGCCTTCTACAGGCAGCAGGGCCAACAAGCTTTGTACTGCATAAAAAGCTCCGGCATTATCATTGCCCTGCAGGGTAATTTGTTCATCCTGGATCACCAACTGATAACCTTCAGCCTGCTCTTTTTTATCTGAGATAGCTAAAGCTATATGTGGCTGACTATCGGCTGGCGTTTGTGTAGTTAAGGCCAGGGATAAGCCTGTAAGCTGTTTTAATTGCTGCTGTAAATAGCCTGCCTCAGAGGTTAAACGGCCACTATGATAAATCAGCCAGTCCGGAGTTAATTTCGTGCGGCCACGCTGATAGCTTAACTGTTGCGGCCTTGGCACTATAGATAATTGCTCAGGCTTTTCAAAAGCGGACAGCTGTTGTTGATTGAGCACAAAGCGGTTTTGACTTGTGGCTATAGGGTATAAATCCGGCCCGGGATGATTAAAACGTTGTAGCTGCTCAGGTTGAGTATAAGACTCTACAAAACGACTGAAATCTTCAGTATCTGTGTTAGCAAAGATTTCAGGTGTTAAACCTTTAGCAGTAATAAAAGCACGAGGCATCCAGTCGCTGTAACTAACTAAAGAGGAGGATGGCGAAAAAGTAAAACGTAGCTGCTCGCCCGGCTTTAAACCTTTAAAATCTTTACCTGGCGTTACACTGTGTAAGTCGCCTTGCACATGCTGTAGCGTCAGGCCATGTTGTACTGCGGTATCCAGTTTTCTGATGGCATGAAAATACAGTACCCAGTTGCCAGCTCCTGCACTGAGAGTTATGGATGACTTATTCAGCAGAACAAATTCAGCCTGAGTTTTTTGCACAGTGCCTGAGGTAAAATTGCTTTTTACTGCAAATTTTAATTCAGCATTTTTTGCGAACCCGGCCAACTCTGATTGAGTGAAAGCCTGAACTTGTCCGCTAAAAAAGTAACTAATACAAAGCCATAGTAGTAAAAAATACTTCATCGCACGCTCCCCTGAACAGCGGTACACTGTACCGCAGGTTATTCCCTGTTAGACAACTCTGCCAAATGATGCATCTGTTGATGCGTAAAGTGGCAGAATAATTACAAGGTGATTTTGTTTAAGTTATTGATTTTTAATTTGAATTTACTTTTATTTCCGTCTGTTCTGAAAAATTAAGTTCGATTTTTAAACAAGGGTCTTGTTATTTGTCAAAATTATTATATGCTGAATTAAAAAAATGACAACGCTGTCAATTCGGTTTTTGATGAAATAATGGGCAGCAACAGGTGAAGGCTTAATCAGACCGGATTAATGCTGGCCAGCGGACAATGCAATGAGGTTGGTAGGATGACTACAGCAGTAGGCTATGATGGCCCATTTTATTTAGGTGTAGATGGTGGCGGCAGTAAGTGCCGGGTAATCATAGTTACAGAAGATAACCAGGTAATAGGTGAGGGCTTATCCGGCCCCGCCAATCCATTGCGTGGTATGAAAGTCGCAACCGACTCTATTCTGGCAGCCACTCAGCAAGCTTTAACTTGCGCAGGTATGGCCTTCAAAGATATGTCCAAGTTAATAGTTGGTGCTGGCCTGGCCGGTGTCAATATGCCCGAATATTATCGTATTTTCTCTGAGTGGCAGCATCCGTTTCAGCAATTGCATTTAACCAGCGATTTGCATGTGGCCTGTATTGGTGCTCATCAGGGCGGTGATGGTGCCGTGATTATTGCAGGGACCGGCTCCTGTGGTTTGGCTGATGTGAAAGGTCAATTGATCGAAGTAGGAGGCCATGGTTTTCCTTATGGTGATAATGGCAGTGGTGCCTGGATTGGCTTGCAGATGGTGCATCACGTGCTGTTAGCTAAAGATCTGTTAGGTCCTCAAACTTTGCTCACCGATTTGTTATGCAATGAATTAAAACTTAGTCAGACCTTAGCTTTAGTCGATTTTTTTATGCATGCCACCCCCACTACTTATGCCAAATATGCGCCTTTGGTTTTTACCGCTGCGGAGCAGGGCGATCTATTGGCGCAGCAGATAGTGCAGCAAGCTGCCGATCATATAAATGCTATAGCTCAGCGTTTACTAAGCATTAATCCTCCACGCTTATCATTAATTGGTGGTTTAGCTCATAAGTTACAACCTTATTTAACTCCAGAGGTTCAGCGAAAAGTCACACCAGCTTTGGCAGCACCTGAATTCGGCTCAGTTTGGTTCGCAAAGCAAAGCCAGCATAAAGCCCAACGTATTTCTTAACTTGTTTGTTATTTACTAGCTGTGAGTGATATTAAGATGACCAGAACTATTATGGCGCAGGAAGCTGCAGAAGCTCCAAGCCGGATCCGCGAACAATTAGCTGCTAACGCCAGCCGTATTGCCGATATTGTACAGCTGATCAAACAGAAACAACCCCGTTATGTCTATATGGTGGGCCGTGGTTCTTCCGATCATGCAGGTGTATTTGCCAAATATCTGATTGAAATCGAAATAGGTTTACCTGTTGCCGCTGCAGCTCCTTCTATCGCCAGCGTGTACAACAAACAACTGGATTTAACAGGTGCATTGGTGCTGGTCATTTCCCAATCAGGCCGTAGCCCGGATATTCTGGCGCAGGTGGCTATGGCCAAAGCGGCTGGTGCTTTAGTTATTGCTTTGGTCAATGATGAAAGTTCGCCTTTAGCCGAACAGGCGGATCAGGTGATCCCTTTAAATGTTGGCGCTGAAAAAGCTGTGGCTGCCACTAAAAGTTATCTGGCAACTTTAAGTGCTTTATTGCAGCTGGTGGCCGCCTGGTCGGCTAATAGCCAGCTACAGGATGCAGTAATCAGCCTGCCAGAGTTGCTGCAGCGTGCTATTGAATTGCCGGCTCAGTTAACAGCACAGTCCTTGCAAGGTGTTGAACATCTGGTGGTATTGGGCAGGGGCCCTGGTTATGCCATTAGCCGCGAAATTGCACTGAAACTCAAAGAAGTCTGTGGCATTCATGCGGAGGCCTTTTCCAGCGCTGAATTCCTGCATGGCCCTGTGACTTTAGTCAAAGATCAATTTGCCATTGTTGATGTCAGCATAGCGGATGAAGCCAATGCAGCCCATCAGGCACAAATTGCTGAAGTGCGTAGCCGTGGTGCCCGTATTGTGCATTTACATCATGCGGATCTGTTGTCTAACCCAAGGGTATTACCCCTGGCGTTACTACAGCGTTTTTATCTGGATGTTGAAGCTGTAGCACGCAGTCGGGGTGTCAATCCGGATGCGCCTCCTGGCCTGAATAAAGTCACTAAAACAGTCTGACGAGGTGTTGATGCAACAGATTTCAGTCGCCCGGCTTTTTGATGGTCAGAACTGGCAACAGAATGTGACTTTGAGTATTGAAGCGGGTCGGGTTCGTTCGATCCAGCCTGCTGTTGGCCCAGTGCAACCCGGAACTTTGGTGCCTGGTTTTATCGACGTCCAGGTGAATGGTGGCGGCGGTGCTTTATTTAATACTGATACCAGTATTGAAGCGCTGCGCACTATGGTCAAAGCCCATGCTCAGTTTGGCAGCACTGCTTTATTACCCACAGTCATCACAGATTCAGTCGCTGTGATGCAACAAGCGGCTGACGTGATAGCGCAAGCTATAGCCGATAAAGAGCCAGGTATTTTGGGCGTCCATTTTGAAGGGCCACATTTATCTGTGCCAAAACGGGGTGTGCATCCGCAGAACTTTATCCGGCCTTTATCAGAAGCAGAGCTGGCGATTTATCGCCGTACTGATCTTGGCATTAAGCTGGTGACAGTCGCACCTGAAAACATCAGCCCCGAACAGATCAAAGAGTTAGTCAATGCCAATGTCATCGTCTGTTTAGGCCACAGCAATACAGATGCAGCGACAGTACAAGCTGCTTTAGCCGCCGGCGCTACAGGCTTTACCCACTTATACAATGCGATGTCCCCTTTAACCTCGCGTGAGCCTGGTGTGGTAGGGGTGGCACTTGCCGATCCGCATAGCTGGTGTGGTTTGATTTTGGATGGTTTGCATGTGCATCCGCTGGCGGTGAAAGTGGCTCTGGCCGCTAAGCCAAAAGGCAAATTGCTGATTGTCACAGATGCCATGTCACCTGTGGGAACCAGCCAGACGGAGTTTGATTTTTTTGATGGCAAAGTGATCCGGGACGGCAATAAGTTAACCAACTTAAACGGCAATTTAGCAGGTTCAGTACTGGATATGGCCAGTGCCGTGTCTTATGCAGTGACTGAGCTGGGCCTCGAACTTGCCGAAGCTGTGCGTATGGCATCTTTATACCCGGCTGAGTTTTTAGGCATCAGTGCAGAACGTGGACAGATCCGGAGTGGAGCCAAAGCCGATCTGGTATTACTGAATGATGAAGGTGTGGTGCAGCAGTGCTGGCTGGAAGGCCGTGCTTTTATCGGATCCTGATAATATCCAATAAATTCAACATAATAACTATTAAAGCAACAGGAAGGAATTATGGAAATGACAGTCGATACCCCCAAGGCGCGCAGCAGTGTGGTACCTATGGCCATAGTGGCCATGCTGTTTTTTGTGTTAGGTTTTGCCACCTGGCTCAACGGCTCTTTAATGCCGTACTTAAAACAGATGCTGCAACTGACACCTTTGCAGGCGTCGTTAGTGCTGTTTTCATTTTATATAGCCGTGACTTTTACTGCACTGCCATCGGCCTGGCTGATACGCCGGGTCGGTTATAAAAATGGCATGGCGCTGGGGATGGCGGTGATGATGCTGGCTGGCCTTTTGTATATTCCGGCCGCCCAAACTCAGACTTTTGCTTTATTCCTGTTGGCTCAATTGGTGATTGGGGCGGGCCAGACCTTATTACAAACTGCGGTGAATCCTTATGTGGTGAAGATAGGCCCGGAGGAAACTGCAGCAGTTCGCATCAGTATCATGGGCATATTGAATAAAACAGCTGGTGTGGTGGCGCCTATGGTGTTTACCGCCTTGATAGTCAGCGGTTTTACCGCTCCGGCTGATGCAGCGCTTAGCCCGGAGCAAATAGATGCAATGGCCGCCAGTCTGGTGTGGCCTTATCTGGGGCTGGCGGTGTTTTTAGCTTTATTAGCTCTGGCCGTTAAATATTCACCTTTGCCTGAACTGGAAAAAGAATCGGACAGAGGAACAGGCCGTGCACAGTTAAAAGCAGTGTTGGCCAAACCTGCGCTGGTATTGGGCGTAGTGTCGTTATTTGTTTATGTCGCTGTGGAAGTGATAGCGGGCGATACCATAGGGTTGTTTGCTTTATCCCTTGGGGTTGAGCGTTATACAGTGATGACCTCTTATACCATGGCCTGTATGGTGCTGGGTTATGTGCTGGGCATAGTCTTGATCCCCCGGGTGTTCTCCCAGCAAAAAGCCCTGGCTGTATCTGCCGTCTTAGGTTTAGCCCTGACACTGGCGATAGTTTTAGGAGACAGCAGTTCTTATCTGATTGCCAATACCCTGTTAGTGCCTTTTGGTGGTACAGCTTTGCCTGATACCCTGTTGTTTATTGCTGTGCTGGGCTTAGCCAACGCCATTGTCTGGCCTGCGGTCTGGCCTTTGGCATTGTCAGGTTTAGGCGCTTTAACCAGCATAGGCTCAGCTCTGTTAATTATGGGTATAGCTGGTGGTGCTTTTGGTCCACTGTTTTGGGGCCTTGCCAGCAGCACGGGGCTGGGGCAACAGGGCGCCTATCTGGTGATGTTGCCTTGTTACGCCTTTATCCTGTTTTACGCATTAAAAGGCCACAAGTTAACCAGCTGGAGTAAGTCCTGATGTCCTCACCACGTTTTTACGCTCTGGATGCGCTACGCGGTCTGGCCATAGCTCTTATGATATTGGTGAATACGCCGGGCTCCTGGCAGCATGTGTATAGTCCACTGTTGCATGCCGCATGGGACGGTTTTACTTTTGCTGATATCGTTTTTCCTACTTTTTTGTTTGTGGTAGGTGCAGCGATGTTTTATTCGCTGAAAACTGCCGAACTTTCCAAACAGAGTGTCTGGCGGATCAGCAGCCGTGCGTTAAAGCTGATAGGTATAGGCGTACTGCTGAACTATGTCCCTTTTACTGTTGAGCTGTCCGAACTGCGCCTACCCGGAGTGTTGCAGCGTATAGGTCTGGCTTATTGGTTTGCTGCGTTACTGGTGTTAAGCGTTAAACGCAGTTATTTGCCTGTGTTGTCTGTCGCTTTGGTGGTGTTGTATTGGCTTGCTTTGGCGCTGGGTGGTGGAGAACAACCTTATAGCCTGGAACACAATCTGGTAAGGCAATGGGATTTAGCCATCTTTGGTGCCGCGCATTTGTATCAGGGCTTTGGTGTAGCTTTTGATCCTGAAGGTCTGTTAAGTACCTTACCTTGTATAGTGGCTGTATTAATTGGTTTTGGTACAGCTTCAACTTTGCAGGGTAAAGAACACAAAGAAGCACTTCGCCTGTTGTTTTTAGCCGGGGTAGTGCTGATTGTACTGGCTGCGCTGTGGCACTTTGTCTGGCCTGTGAACAAAGCCCTGTGGTCTGGTAGTTATCTGGCGCTGAGCAGTGGTTTGATCCTGGTGTTGTTAGCCATTCTGGTCTGGAGTATTGATATCAAAGGCTGGACAAGGTTGGCGGAACCTTTAAAGGTCTATGGTACTAATCCGTTGTTTATTTATGTGCTGGCCTGGTTATGGTCAGTGTTAATAGGCCAGCTGATTTTTATTCCTACGGATGCAGGTTCGGTATCGTTGTATCAGTGGGGCTTTGAGCAGTTAGCTTTGGTATTCCCTGCCAAACTGGCCTCTTTTGTGTTTGCTTTGCTGCACGTGATTGGTTTTTGGTACCTGTCACTGCTGCTGTATAAACGCAATATAGTGATTAAACTGTGAAGAAATAATGCAGGTCAGCGTAAAATTAAGCCCAAGCTTAATTTTACGCTGACCTGCATTAAAGTTAGAACCTGTATTCCCAGGTGGTGGCTGCGGCCACTTCGTCAGCCCCTTCAGCCAGTAATGGCGACTTTTCCAGATAGCGAACTTGCAAACTGAGTAAACCATTAAAAAATGGTCTTCTGTGTTCTGCTTTAGCCTGCCAGCTTTGTTCGCTGTTCCCTGCAGTATCATAATAGTTAGCCAGATACAGATGGCCTGACCAACTAATACCATCATAGGTTTGATAATGATAACCGGCACTCAGTACCCGGGCGTCTTTGCCATATCCACTACCAATGACCCGACCGTATCTGCTGTAACCTTGAGGGTATAACTGGCCCTGATAAGCGCAATCCCCTTTGATCACTGAATCCGGGCAATCAATATAAGTATCTGAGTACTCCATATTGACGGTATGGATGCCAGAGCTGTTGCCCCAATAACTGCGCACACCTGCAAGTAATAATGGATTGTCTGGCCAATCTTCAGCGTTATCATCATCGGCCAGTTCGACATAAGCGGTCAGAGGCTGATTAAGCAGATTAAAATGGTAACTTGCATCTATAGCCGCTCTTTGGTCTGAGTTGGCGCTGGCTTCGTCTTTATTAACAACCATATCCCACCAGTCGCCAACCCCATTGTTTTTGCCCTGACCACCCCATTGACTGACTCGGGATACCCCCAACTCCAAAGTGGCGCTAGGTCTGAAGTTAAAGCGGCTGCCCCAGTAGCGGGTTTGACTGACCGGGCTTTGATGCTCCCCTAAACCGATAAAAGTAGTGAAACTCCATGGGCCTAACCAGTCGAGTACAGGTAAATCTATTGCATCCCAGCCGTGACGGCTTAATCGTACAGAAGGCAAAGGTCTGGCGTTATTGCTTTGTAACAATGCACTTTGTTGACCAGGTCCCCACCAGGTGCTGAGCTGATCAACGGACAGCACCCAGTTGCCCAGCAAAGCTGCCAAATAGCTGTTGTCGTAGGTTAACTCCTGCTCTGTGCTGCCGTCATGTAATTTGCGGTAATGCACTTCAGAGCGGCCCGCAAAAATATCATTCTGAAATTCGCTGAATACGGTAACGCTGGCTTTTTCAGAATAGGTCTCGCCAAAACTCTGAATACCCATTTCTTCCGAGTTGGCTTTGAGTTTAATACCTGCAGTTTTGTCACTTTCGTTCACATTTAATGCTTTACGCACATGAGCCAAAGCAAAAGTCACTTCTTCGTTGTAGCGACGATTCGGGACCTTGGCTAAATCTGTGGCGATATTTTTCCACATCAATGGGTAGGTATTGACAGGGCCACTGATTAAACCTGCATGAGACAGAGTTTGTAATGACTGGCGCAGGTAATTGTCCTGCGTATCCATCCAGGGGGTCGCCTGAGCAGATAAAGCAAACAAGGCCAGACTGAGAGAGCTTAATTGAAGTTTTTTCATTACGACCAGGATCCGTGTATCAGGCTAAACCGCAGCAAACTTGAGCTTCAATGCCTGTTCAACATGAGAAGCAACAAAACGGCTGACATCGCCACCATGGCGGGCTACTTCTTTCACTAAAGTGGAAGAGATAAAAGTATTTTTTTCTGAAGGTGTCATAAATAAACTATCTAAATCCGGGTTTAACTGACGGTTCATGCTGGCCAGTTGAAATTCGTATTCAAAGTCGGCCACAGCACGCACACCCCGTAACAGCACCTGGGCCTGATTCTGCTTGGCAAAATCGGCCAGCAAACCAGAAAAACCCACCACTGTCACATTAGCAATATTGGCAAAACATTGTTCTGCCAGTTGTACCCGCTCAGCAAGAGTAAATAACGGCTGCTTGCTGGGGTTGGCTGCAACAGCCACTATGACCTGATCAAATAAAAGTGCAGCCCGTTGCACTAAGTCACTGTGGCCATTGGTTAATGGATCAAAAGTACCGGGATAAATTGCTTTAGTTTTCATTGTTTTGTGGTCATCCCTGTATTGCTTATATGAACGACTAGAGTTTTTAATCGAATTGGCGTTACTATAGCAAATTAATAAAAAATAAATAAAAAAGAAATACGCGGATGGACAAGAAGCTTCGAACTAAAGACAAGATACTGCAGGCCAGTATAGAGTTGTTTAATCAGCAGGGTGAGCGCTCGATCACCACCAATCATATAGCTGCGCATTTGGGCATCAGCCCTGGCAATCTGTATTACCACTTTCGCAATAAAGAAGACATAGTGCGGAATATTTTTCGCGAATATGCCAAGTTACTCGATAGCAAAGTGCAGCCACCCAGCCAACCCTCTGAGGCACTGGATTCGCTGGCTCAGTATCTTGATGTGGTGTTTGAACTGATGTGGCGTTTCCATTTCTTTTACGCCAACCTGCCGGATATTTTGTCGCGAGATCCCGCATTGCAGCAGGACTACTTAACGGTACAAAAAGCCGTGCTTGCTAAAGTCATTTCAGTTTTAAGTGCATTAAAAAAGGCGGGTGTAATAGCCATAGATGATGCTGATATCGCCAATTTTGCCCATACCATCAAACTGGTGGTGACTTTCTGGATCAGTTATTTAAAAACTCAAAAGCCACAAAGCACCATGAATAAAGAGCAGGCCTATCTTGGTGTGCTAAAAGTCTTGCTGTTATTTAAACCATACGCCACAGCTCAGGCTATGCCGCGTATAGAAAAATTACAGCAGCATTACCAGTCCTTATCAGGTGAACAAACACTTGAATCGTCGTAGTGGCAACAATTTGCTACGCAACTAATCCGATCTGCAGGCTTTTCTGACAGAAAAGCGCTGCATCCCTGACGGCTAATGATTACAATACGGCGGTTTTTACCAAGCCCTCAGCCTCTTTGGAGACAGTTATGCGAACGACTCCTTTCCTTGCACACTTACAACAACAAATAGAAGACGTAAAAGTGCAGGGCCTGTACAAAGCTGAACGAGTGATTAGCTCTCAGCAACAAGCTGCCGTGACTGTAGGTCATGAGCAGGTCTTAAACTTCTGTGCCAACAACTACTTAGGTTTAGCCAATAACCCTGAACTGATTAAAGCGGCTCAACAAGGGCTGGATTCTCACGGTTTTGGTGTGGCCTCTGTGCGTTTTATCTGCGGTACTCAGGATATTCACAAAGAACTGGAGCAAAAAATCAGTGGCTTTTTAGGCACTGAAGACACCATTTTGTATTCCTCTTGTTTTGATGCCAACGGTGGTTTATTCGAAACCATTTTAGGCGCGGAAGATGCGGTGATCTCCGATGCGTTAAACCATGCTTCTATTATCGACGGCGTGCGTTTATGCAAAGCCAAACGCTACCGTTATGCCAATAACGATATGGCTGAATTAGAAGCCCAGTTAAAACAAGCCGATGCCGATGGTGCCCGCTTTAAACTGATAGCGACAGACGGTGTGTTTTCGATGGATGGCGTGATAGCCGACTTAAAATCCATCTGTGATTTAGCCGATAAATACAATGCACTGGTGATGGTGGATGACAGCCATGCCGTAGGTTTTGTTGGTAAAAATGGCCGTGGTACTCACGAATACTGCGACGTGCTGGACCGGGTCGATATTATCACCGGCACTTTAGGCAAAGCTTTAGGTGGTGCTTCAGGTGGTTATACCTCAGGTAAAAAAGAAATCATCGAGTGGTTACGCCAGCGTTCACGGCCATATTTATTCTCGAACTCTTTAGCACCTTCTATTGTGACGGCTTCTATTAAAGTGCTGGATTTATTGGCCAATGGTGACGCTTTGCGTGCTAAGTTGTGGGACAACGTCAGTTACTTCCGCGAAAAGATGTCAGCCGCAGGTTTTACGCTGGCTGGTAAAGATCACGCTATTATTCCTGTGATGTTAGGTGATGCTAAAGTAGCCGCTGAAATGGCGCGCCGTATGCTCGCTGAAGGTATTTATGTGGTGGGTTTCTCTTTCCCTGTAGTGCCCAAAGACCAGGCGCGTATCCGCACTCAAATCTCTGCTGCACATAACAAAGAACACCTGGATAAAGCCATCAGCGCTTTTATCCGTATTGGTAAAGAAATGGGCGTAATTGCCTGAGGACGCCATGATGAAAGCATTAGCAAAATTAAAAGCAGAACCTGGTATTTGGCAAACCGAAGTGGAGATGCCAAAAGTAGGCCCAAATGATGTGCTGATTAAAATCAAAAAAACCGCTATTTGTGGCACTGACGTGCATATCTACAAGTGGGACGAATGGGCGCAAAAAACTATTCCTCATGGCATGGTGGTTGGCCACGAATATGTCGGTGAAGTAGTAGACATGGGCTCTGAAGTCCGTGGTTTTGCCAAAGGTGATCGTGTGTCCGGTGAAGGCCATTTAGTGTGTGGTTTCTGCCGTAACTGCCGCGCCGGCCGTGTGCATTTATGTCGCAATACCATAGGTGTTGGCGTCAACCGTGAAGGCTCTTTTGCCGAATACCTGTCTATTCCTGCTTTTAACGTCTTTAAAATTCCGGACAATATTCCGGACAATATCGCCGCTATCTTCGACCCGTTCGGTAACGCCGTACACACGGCCTTGTCGTTTGACTTAGTAGGTGAAGACGTCTTAATCACAGGCGCTGGCCCTATTGGCATTATGGCTGTGGCTGTGGCCCGCCATGTCGGTGCCCGTCATATTGTGATCACTGATGTAAACCCGTACCGCTTAGAGCTTGCGCGTAAAATGGGTGCCACCCGTGCTGTAGACGTCAGCAAAGAAGATTTAAAAGATGTAATGAAAGAGCTCGGCATGACCGAAGGTTTTGACGTAGGTCTGGAAATGTCCGGTGTGCCTTCGGCCTTCCGTGGCATGTTAGACACTATCAACCACGGTGGCAAAATTGCCATGTTGGGTATTCCACCTTCAGATATGGCAGTGGACTGGAATAAGGTGATTTTTAAAGGCCTGGTGATCAAAGGCATTTATGGCCGTGAAATGTTTGAAACCTGGTACAAAATGGCCAGCTTAATTCAGTCCGGTCTGGATTTAAGCCCCATAGTCACCCACGAAATGCCAATGGAAAACTACAAGGAAGGGTTTGAGATTATGTGCTCAGGCCAGTCCGGCAAAGTCATCCTGAACTGGTAATTGAGCGGGGTCAGAGCTTTGGCTCTGACCCTCTATCTCACTCGTTTTCTATCATTAATTTCCCGCTTGGCAGCCTAAATGCGATCTGTTATCATTTGATAATCATTCTTATCTAAGCGCTACTGCTGCAATGATCGCCCTGACTTTTGCTCTGTTGTTTTTGACATTCTTCTTATTTGGCCGTGGTTATTGGCAGCATATTGCATTGCCAAAATTACAGAACCAGCGTTTGAAACTGCAACTGGTGAGGGTCAAACGTCAGGGCCAGTATCTGAAGTTATGGCTGCAGCATCCGGATGGCTTGTTACTGCCTAAGGCCAAAGCGGGTCAGCATATTCTGTTGTACGGTAAAGACTTAGAGGGCAAACCTGTCAGCCGGGCTTATTCATTGGCGCAGGATTGCAGTCAACAACGTTATTACCAACTGGTGATTAAAGCTGAAACGCAGGGGCGTTTGAGTCAGGCTTTATTCCAGCATTTAAAAGTGGGGGACTTAGTCGAAAGCTCTTATCCACGTGGACATTTTTTATTAAACCGCTCACGCCAGCCACTGGTGCTGGTGGCAGGTGGTGTCGGCATTACCCCTATGTTGGCGATGGCGTATGCCGCTATCCGGCAAAAACGTCAGGTGTTTTTGGTGTATCAGGCGCGCCGTCTGGACGATATCGTATTTTACCCTATGCTGCGTCGTTTGCCCCGTTTAGAACTTCGTATTGCGCTCACTCAGCCGCCGGAAGACTGGCAGGGTTTTAAAGGCCGCATTGATGCCGGTTATTTATATAAACTCGCTGGCCCTCAGGCGCAGTATTACTTTTGTGCTTCGGCCAAAATGACAGAACAACTGATTTATGACTTAGGCATTTTAGGCGCTCAGTATTGTTATGCTGAGCTCTTTAGCGCATCTGCAAGCGAGCAAAGTTTCCCTATAGAAATCAATGGTGTATTTGCTGACAGTCAGGGCCATAAATCAGTGCTGGACGCTATTCTCGCCGCAAGAGTGCCGCTGAATTACGACTGCAAAGGCGGCTCTTGTGGCCTTTGTAAAGTGCGGGTTGT
>CAMLSF010000041.1 GCA_946482615.1 uncultured Chromatiaceae bacterium
TCTGTCGGATCTGTAGGTGGTATTTCCCCGGCCTTGCCGAAGACCTCCAGCTCGCGAATTGAATAGCCCCAGGCATTACCTGAGCTTGGTGTTAACGCATTGATGCGGATATAGCGGTAGTCACCTGACAGATCCCATCTGTCTGTTCTGTTACCAAACTCGTCAATATAAGGCGTGGCCAGCGTAGTCCAGTTGCTGTTATCTAAAGAGCCTTGTACTTCATAACCTGCGGCATTGGCGGCTTCCCAGTGAATAGCCACTTGTTGCACTGTGCTGACTGAACCTAAATCCACCGACATCCATGAAGGAGATTCGCCGTGATTGGACTCCCAGCGGCTGTCGGTATTGCCATCCACAGCTTTGGCTGAGGATTGCAAATGACTACTGGCGTAAGTGGTTTTGCCTTTGGCTATATTGCTGCTGCCGACAGGCGGTGCATCAGGGGAGGTTGGGGCCTCTGCACCTGCAGTGCCTAAAACCTTTAATTCCCAGATGGAAAAGCCATAACCGTTGTGTTGACTGTGTTTAGTGGCAAAGACCCTTAAGTAGCGGTAATCAGCATTCAGGTCAATAGTATCTGTTCTGTTGCCTTTTTTACCGCCGGTCTGTACTGACAAGGTGGTCCAGTTGCTGTTGTCGTCCGAACCCTGAATTTCATAAATTTCGGCGTTGGCATCTTCCCAGTCAATTTGTACCTGGTCGATATGACTGACGCTGCCCAAATCGACCGCCAGCCAGCTTGGTGCTACTTTGTGCGCTGACTCCCAGCGACTGCCCGGATCGCCATCTACTGCCATTTTGGCCCGGCGCAGTTCAGTGCTTGCTGTCACTTTTTTATTTAAAGCTAAGTTAACAGGCTCGGCGTAGGCGGCACCGCCAAGTGCTAATAACAGGACTGAACTCAGAACTTTGCTGAGGACTGAGAGCCCTGATCTAAAGTGGGGCTGTTTTCTGTGTGGAAAAGCCGGATTCATGTTCATCTCCTTTAAGAGTGATCCTTTAGGTGCGTTGAAAGTCGCTAATGTACTGCTGTGACCTGTATTTTGTTGTTAAGAACTGTATTGAGTTTCAAACAGCATATTTTGAAAAAAACGATACAGCTCAATGATAAAGCGACAGAGATTAAACAAAGCTGAATAAAATCTGTATTTATTATAGGAATTTTATCCGGGATGGATGATAAGTACAGGCGAGTGACATTGTGATGACAGAAACTTCTGTTTGCCGGGGCTGAATTTAGTCTTACTTCTGCAGAAAGTTTAAGCTGATAACGTCGGTCTTTAGAAAAATGCCTGTTCGATCGGATGGGTTTGCACTGAGTTATGTCAGCCACCGGAGGAGCCTATGGCCCTGATGCTTCACTCTATACGTCATAAAATTATTGCAGGTTATGCGGCTGTATTGGTTGTCGCCCTGGTGTCTGCTGCTGTGCTGTTGAGCAATAATCAGCAAATACGGCAGCGGGTCGATAGTTTTACCGGAACGACCTTACCTGTATTAGCTCAACTGGATTTATTGTTGTCCAATAGTAAAGAGCTGGTACTGGCAAGTTATTCTCTGTATGGCACCACCCTGGACAGCAATGGTTTCGCTTTAAAGCAACAGCAACTTGAGCAGAATTTGCAGCAGGCTAACCAGCGTTTAAATCAGCAATTACAGGTTTCTCTGGACGCTGAGTTATCAGCTTTCCAGCTGGCTGTGAATGAGCTCAGTGCCGTGATGGCACAACCTGAAGTCAACTGGGATTTAGCCCGTGAACGATTAACTGATTTAACCAGGCAAGCGGCAGTGCTGGCGAAAGCCTTAGATAAGCTGCGAAGCGAGGTCGCTGCAGAAGCTAATGCGGGCTCCATAGCGATAGCACAGCAACTGTCGCTGAGTTTAGTGGTGATCATAGGTTTACTTTCAGTTTTGGTGTTGGTTGCGCTTGGTGCTTTTGTGATGGCCCAGCGTCAGATCGCAGTTCCGATACAGCAGTTGTCCGGACAAATTACTCAACTGGCGCAACAACGTGATTTAACTGTGCAGCTAAACTCAGAACAACGAGGCGAAATAGGACAAATGTCCGGCAGCCTGACCACACTGCTTCAGGTGTTCAGTGCCGGTATGCTGGATGTCCGAAGTGCTATAGGGCGCATTGGCGTTGCCGTCACAGAACTGAGCAGCAGTACAGAGGTCTCTGCTCATTCAATGCAGCATTTGCAGCAAGATATAGTTCGTTTAGTTGAGTTGATGCAGCAATTAGAACAACAGATGCTGCAAAGTGTCGAGTATTCGGCTTCTGCGGCAACCCACGCTCAGCAAGGCGCTAAACAATTGGCACAGGCTCAGCTTGAGGTGAAACAAAGCTCTGAAAGTATTCATGCTTTGGCCACAGATATCGAAACCACGGCTTCCATGTTGCTGACGCTGAAAGTGGCTGGCGATCAAGTCTCTACAGTGGTCAAAACTATTGCGGATATAGCAGCGCAAACTAATCTACTGGCGTTGAATGCGGCGATAGAAGCGGCAAGGGCGGGTGAGTCAGGCCGGGGTTTTGCAGTAGTAGCCGATGAAGTACGGACTCTGGCAACCCGGACTCATCAATCAACAGTCGAAATTAACAGTATGCTGGAGACTATAGTGCGCTCCATCCAGTCAGCGGTGCTGACTATGGGGTCAAATCAACAGCAAGCTGCACAGTCTGTAGATTTGTCCCTGGCTTTGGTGGAGACATTGCAGCAAAGCCGCGCTGTTATTTTACAATTGGCAGAGGTCAGCCAGCAGTCCGCTGCTATTGCAAGTGATGCCCAACAGGATGTTGCTCATATCAGAGGGCAAGTGCAGCAGTTCAGGCAATTGGGCGATCAGGTGCTCGCTGGTAATACGCAAATTGGCCAGGCTGCTCAGTCTATGACTGAACTGGCTGACCAATTAAGCGCTACAGTGTCACAATTTAAACTATAAGATACTCCTTGTCTCAATTAAGGAGCAACGATATCAGAAATGGAGACTTTACCTTTTGAGCGTTTCTCGTAGGGTTCCAGCATAGCTACTACCTTATCTGCATTGGCACTACGGGCGAAGTTGACTAAGGTTTTGCCATCACAAACCACTTTATCGACCGCCCGTTGTTTAGATAAACGGTTGGCTTTGAGCGTTTTATTCAGGCTTATGCGATCATCATCCTGTGCATGGGCGCAGGTTTCGATCAATACATTCTCAATAAGCGGATCCATAGAGTTTTGAGCGCTGGCAGTGGCGGATAGTGTTAACACTGCTGCTGCAAAGATGAGTTTGGTGTTCATTTTATAGCCCTCTGTATGCTGATGTATGGCTTTTGCCATAACAGTATTTTGGCGCTGAAAGCCTTGATTTTCCTGCGGTCTGTGACCAAAGGAACAGCAAAAGTGACCAGAGGACAGGCCTTACTTTTTGTTACTTTTTGTGCAAAAAAGATACAAAAAAGCCCGCCATTTTTTTGAATGTTGGCGGGCTTATTGCCTGCTGGATTGAAGCAGAAAACACTATTTTGCGGGAAGTAATTGCGACGACCAATCGGCTTTAAAGCGCCTGGATGCAGCGACAGTCTGACCGTTGGAAAGTAATAACTGATAGTCGTTGTTATGAGGCTGAACCTTATGCACATGATGCAAATTCACTATGGTAGAACGATGCACCTGGGCAAATTGAGCCGGCAGCCGTTGCATCAGCTCTTTTATCGTCTCCCGGATAATCAGATTTTCACTTAAGGTGTAGACACACATATAGTTGCCCGCAGCTTCAATCATCAGAATATCTATGTCATCCAGCAGCAAGGTTGAGGCGCCTGTTTTAAAGGTTAACTTGCTTTGAGGTGCAGCAGCAGGCAGGTCCTGTTGTTTATCCAGCGCTGTTTTGGCATCCAGCAGAGTTTGAGCCAAACGCTGACGCGAGACAGGTTTGAGCAGGTAATCAAAAGCGAAGTGCTCGTAGGCGGAAAACGCATAGTTATCATAGGCTGTCACCAGAATAATCAGCGGTGCTGCCATTGCAGATGATTTGTTCAGTTGCTTTAAGACTTCAATACCTTTAATTCCAGGCATTTGGATATCTAAAAATACCAGATCCACAGTGTTGTTTTTCAGATAAGTCAGTACTTCATCACCATTATCAAAACAGGCATCTATCTGAATATTGGGATAAGTAGCCAGCTTGGCTTTTAAATTACTGATGGCTAACGGCTCATCGTCGGCTATCACAGTTTTAATCTGCTGCATGCAGTAACTCCAGAGGTAAAGAGATTTGTCCGGTAAATTTATTCTGGTCCTGATGGAAACTTAAACTGGCTTTACCATGAAAGAGTAAGCTCAGGCGTTCTGCCAGATTGTGCAGGCTGCCAAAACTGGCTTGTTGTGGCCAACCTGCTGCGAGCTGAGTTCCCGGGCCATTGTCGGAAAGTTTTAATACCAAAGCTGAAGAGTGTTGGCTCACCTCAATCTCTATACTGGCATGACCTTTTAGCTCCGATACTGCATATTTAATAGCGTTTTCAGCCAGAGGTTGCAGCAGCAAAGGAGGCACTTTTTGCTGTAAAGCCTGCTCATCCAACTGCCAGTTAATTTCCAGGCGGTCCCCAAAACGGACCTGTTGAATGGCCAGATAAGAGGCCAAAGCGTCCAGTTCTTCTTTCAGCGGAATTAAATGTTCAGTATGGTTTTTCAGCGAATGTCGCAAAAAGGTGGAGAGTTGCAGGATCAGGTTTTCAGCATCCAGACCTTTATGTTGCACTATCAGAGAGTTCAACGCATTTAAGGTATTAAACATAAAGTGAGGGTTGAGCTGATACCTCAGTACTTTTAAACGGGCAATACGGGCCTGGCGGGCTAATTCCTGTTGTTGCCGGAATTCAGCTCTGTTGAACAGATTGGCTTTGTAGACTAGAAATAAGGCAAACCAGCCTGCAATAGGTAAAAGCACCAGATTAAAAGCCAGTGCGTAACGCAGTACAGAATCTGTTTCGGAAGGCATCAGGGCGTAATTCATCATCAGATACTGCCGAACTGGTGTCAGTATCAACCACAGGGGAATAAGCCACCAGGCCAGTCGCAAGGCCTGTTGTTTACTACTGATATTCAGTGCCAGTTCTTTTTGCCCCAGATAACCTGTCACTATAAAGTTCACCAGACTGATCAGGCTGTAAATAACCAGATAGGGGAATACGTCTCTGTCATCGAGGGGAACCAACACCGCCAAATGAATAAACTTTATCAGCAGATAACTCAGCCAGAACACTAAATGCCAGTACCAGAATCTTTCTTTGTCGACATCAAATTTGGCTGTTGTATTCATCCTGCGACTCCTTGCAGCGGCAGTTGAATGCTGACCAGAAATCCCTGTTGTCTGGCTTGTACTACCAGACTTGCTGCTGTACCAAAATGTTGGCTTAAGCGGCTCTGGATATTGGTTAATCCCACACCCGAACTTTGTCCCAGTTGTTTAACCGCACGTTCACCCGGACCATCATCTTCCACCTGCAGACAAAGCTGGCCATCCTGTTGTTGTCCGGCAATGGTAATAGTGGCGCCTTGTTGCTGGGTGGCTACCGCATATTTGATTGCATTCTCGACCAGAGGTTGCAGCAACAGTGCAGGGATCAGGTGTTGACGAATGTTCTGGTCAATTTTCCAGTCGACTTTGAGTTTGTTACCGAAGCGGGTTTTTTGTAAGGCCAGATAGGCCTCGATAGCTGCCAGTTCGTCTGCCAGTTTCACCAGGCTGTCAGGCGAGCTGCTTAAGGAATAGCGTAAAAAAGAGGCCAGTTGTTCTGACATCAATTCAGCATCTTCAAAACGTTCGGCTTCAATCAGTGCGCAGACTGAGTTTAACGCGTTAAAAGTAAAGTGTGGGTTTAACTGATGCCGCAATGCCTGTAATTCAAGTTGTTGTATTTTCTGACTTAAGCGCGCTGATTCGGCAAGGCGGAAATGACGCTGCTGATTCAGAATGTAGGCCAGATAAAGTGCCGTCCAGACAAAAAAAGCGAGCGTATTGCTGTCGAGGTTACTCAATAAAAAACGTGGATCAAATTTTTCTTCTTTCATCGGGATCAGCCAAAACGCGTTCTCCAGTGGCACATAGATACAGGTCAACAACAAAGCTGCCAGGACTAAATGCCAGACCGCAAAATTATGCTGATTAATTTTGTACTGAGACCAGATTAGCAAAGCCCCTGTGACCAGCATAGCAGCCGCGTCACTGACAAAACTGATCCCTAAATACTGCAGCGCTTCAGTTTTGTGCCAGAGAAAATAATCCAGACACCAACTAAATACACTCAATGCAAAAATAATGCACCAAAACAGGCAGTGGTAGCGCAGTAAAGGCTTGAGTTCAGAATTCAACACAGGGGTATTCCTGTTGTGGGTGATGTAGCCAGTATAACCAAAGACTTACCGAAATCGACCAACACAATGGTTCACTGGACGCAAAGTTGTGACCAACGGGTTTTAGTTGTGCTTTGATCAAGGCCGCCGTTTAAAATTGTCTGTTCCGTCCGGTAAAAAACGATAGGCGGCGCGGTTCGCTTGCGGTATCTTGTATCACTTTGGCAAAGAGGCAGCGATTCTTTTTGCTGTAAATTAAATTTGACTCAGCTGGTATTGCGCTACCTGAAGCTGACTATTAGGGAACAGGTCCATGAATGAAATTGTCAATGCGATCAACGGCGTTATCTGGAGCCCTGCGCTCATTTTGTTATGCCTTGGCGTAGGTTTATATTTTTCTATCCGCTCACGTTTTTTACAGCTACGTCATGTGCGGGAAATGACCCGTCTGATGATGGAAGGCAAAAGCTCCGCCAGTGGCGTATCGTCTTTTCAGGCTTTAACTATGACCTTAGCAGGTAGGGTTGGCACAGGTAATATTGCCGGTGTTGCTACTGCTATTACTTTTGGTGGCCCGGGCGCTGTGTTTTGGATGTGGGTTGTTGCCTTTTTAGGTGCAAGTTCGGCCTTTGTGGAGTCCACTTTAGGTCAGGTCTACAAAGAAAAACTGAATGATCAGTACCGTGGTGGTCCGGCTTTTTATATTGAAAAAGGTTTGGGCATGAAATGGTATGCCTGGATTTTTGCTGTAGCTACTATTTTTGCCACAGGTTTATTGCTGCCTGGTGTTCAGGCCAACTCTATCGCTGAAAGTTTAAATACTGCGTTGGGGATAGATCGTAATGTCACAGCGGCTGTGCTTGCTATTGCTCTGGGCTTTATCATTTTTGGTGGTGTAAAACGTATCGCCACCTTTGCTCAGGTGGTGGTGCCTTTTATGGCGCTGGGTTACATCATAGTCGCCTGTATTATTATCTTCCTGAACCTTGGCCAGCTGCCCTCTGTACTTAAACTGATTTTCACCTCTGCTTTTGGTCTGGATGCCGGCTTTGGCGCCATTCTTGGTATGGCTATTATGTGGGGAGTCAAACGTGGTGTGTACTCTAACGAAGCAGGTCAGGGCACTGGTCCGCATGCTTCTTCTGCGGCTGAAGTAAGCCACCCGGCCAAACAAGGTTTAGTGCAAGGTTTCTCCGTTTATATCGATACTTTGTTTGTCTGTTCTGCGACCGCTTTTATGCTGTTAATTACCGGCCAATACAATGTGCAGGCTGAAGATGGCACAGCCTTGTACACTGGTGTGCAAGGGGTTGCTGCTGGCCCGGGTTATGTGCAAACAGCCATGGAAAACGTAATGCCGGGTTTTGGTTCTTTGTTTGTTGCTATAGCTTTATTGTTTTTTGCCTTCACCACTATAGTGGCGTATTACTACATTGCCGAAACTAACATTGCTTATATCAACCGCACTGTGCGCCGCCCATGGCTGACCTTTTTATTAAAAGTGGGCATTATTACTGCCACAGTCTACGGCACTATTAAAACCGCAGATTTGGCCTGGGCTTTAGGTGATATAGGGGTGGGCTTAATGGCCTGGCTAAACATTATCGCTATTATCCTGCTGCGTAACGTGGCCTTTAAATGTTTGCGTGACTACGAAGCGCAAAAAGCCGCAGGTAAGGATCCTCAATTTGACCCTGAAGCTTTAGGTATTAAAAATGCTGACTACTGGCAAAAGCCTGCTGTAGGAGTAAAACCTGAGCCGGAAAACCCGGATGATGCCGTAGTGGTTAAGTCATTAAACTAAAACGAATGACCTGAAAAAAACAGCAGCTTTGGCTGCTGTTTTTGTATAAAGAAGGTAAGGCGATGATCATTCAAACCGAACGTTTAACTCTGCGTGAGCTGCAATTAAGCGATGCAGCTTTTGCTTTGCGTTTGTACAACGACCCGAGTTTTTTGCAGCATATAGGTGATAAAGGGGTGCGTACTATTGCTGATGCTGAAAACAATCTGCAAAAGGGGGCTATCGCCAGTTATGCAGAGCATGGTTATGGCATGTGGCTGGCAGAAAATCAGCAAGGTGAAGCCATAGGTATGTGTGGCCTGATTAAACGTGATTTTTTAGCTGAAACCGACTTAGGTTATGCCTATCTGCCAGAGTTTTTTGGCCAGGGCTATGCTTATGAAGCTGCTACTGCTGTATTGGCTTATGCTGCGAAGCACACAGCTTTGACAACAGTAGTTGCCATCGTATCCCCGGCTAATCAGGCCTCTAAAGCTTTATTGCACAAACTAGGCTTTGAACTGCATGGTCAGGTACTGGTGCCTGATAAAAATGAGATGGTCGATTTTTACCGCATTCAGCTAACGAAAAAAGCCTGAGCTGTAACAGTCAGGCTTTTGTACAGATCAGGCGGCTTGCGCCCTACGTTTCTGATCCAGTTTTCCACTCTGATGGGTTAAGGCAAAAGCAAGCAACACAATCAAAGCGCCAATCCAGGGGGTGTACATCAAGCCAAACTGGCTGACCACTACACCACCAGCCCAGGCACCAAAGGCTATACCTAAGTTAAAAGCCGCTATATTCAGACCACTGGCCACATCCACAGCTTTAGGAGTGTAAATCTCCGCCTGACGCACCACATACAGCTGCAGACCAGGTACATTACCAAAAGCCACTGCACCCCATAACAATACGGTTAACGCAGCCAGCACCGGGTGCGGCGCTGTAAAACTTAACAGCAGAAGCACAGCGGCCAGACCTAAAAAAATCAGTTTCAGAGCAGCTACAGGACCTTTTTTATCGGCAAGCTTTCCGCCCCAGATATTGCCCACAGCCACAGATACACCATACAGCAGCATCAGTAAGGCGATGTGATCAGTACTGAACCCAGACACGTCCTGCAAGATGGCCGCAAGGTAAGTAAAGGCAATAAAACTGCCGCCGTAACCCAAAGCAGTTTTGGCATACACCATCAGCAAACGGGGTTCGGTTAATACCTGCAGCTGCTCGACAAAAGTAGCGGATTTTTGCTGGGGTAAGTTATTGGGCACCAGCAAAGCAGAGCCAATCATCGCAATAAAACCTAAAGCGGCCACAGCATAGAATACAGCTTGCCAACCCAGATACTGACCGACAAAAGTACCCAGGGGCACACCTGTGACCAAAGCCACAGTTAAACCGGTAAACATCAGGGCTATAGCACTGGCGGCTTTGTCTTTGGGCACCAGACTGGTGGCTATAGTGGAGCCAATGGAGAAAAACACCCCATGCGCCATACCTGTTAGTACCCTGGCGAGCATCAAAGAATAATAATCCGGTGCCATAGCGCCCAATAAATTGCCAACAGTAAATAGCGCCATTAAGCCAATCAGCAAAGTTTTACGTGGCATTTTGCTGCTAAGCGCCGTCAGCACCGGAGCACCTACAGCAACCCCCAGGGCATATAAACTGACCAAAAGGCCAGCAGAAGGTAAAGACACGGCCAGATCGGCAGCAATCACAGGTAATAAGCCCACTATGACAAATTCAGTGGTGCCTATGGCAAAAGCGCTTAAGGTTAAGGCCCATAAAGCGAGTGGCATACAATTTCTCCGCTAATTTAAAGTGGCGTCAGTGTGCTGGAATTTGTTATTGTGAAAAATAGTGGTAATGGCAAATATCTGTTGCTATGGAGGCAATAATGGCGGGGCAAACTGAACAGCTCGATACCTTTGTCACAGTAGTAAAAACCGGCAGTTTTACCGCTGCAGCTGAGCAACTGGGTCAGGCGACTTCTGTGATCAGTCGCAGGGTTAAACAGCTGGAGCAACGTTTGGGTGTGGCTTTATTGGTGCGCACCACCCGCAGTTTACGTCTGACTTCTGAAGGTGAATGGTATTATCAGCAAGCCTGCAGTATTTTGCGCCAGTTAGCCCAGGCCGATCATTTTTTGATGGACCGCAGCCATAAACCTGCGGGTAAATTGCGTGTCGACTCGGCCACCCCTTTTGTTTTGCACCAGTTGGCGCCGCTTATTTCAGAGTTTCTGGCGCTTTATCCGGAAATAGAACTGACGCTTGACTCCTCCGAGTCTTTTATTAATCTGATTGAAAAGCGGGTGGACGTAGCGATACGCTTTGGTGAGCTGACGGACTCCAGTTTAAAAGCACGTAAGTTAGGAGCGGGTTTCCGGCGTTTATTAGCAAGCCCGGCTTATCTGGCCAGTTTTGGTACCCCTGAATCGCTCTCTGATTTGGCACAGCACCGCTGCATAGGTTTTAGTTCTGCTGAGAATTTAAATCGCTGGCCAGTGCGGGACCAGGATGGTGAGTTTTATAAAATTACACCTTATCTTTCCGCCGACAGCGGCGAAACAGTCCGGCAACTGGCACTGCATGGCAACGGTATTGCTTGTTTATCCGGTTTTATGACCCAGGAGGATATCAGAGCCGGACTTTTAGTACCTGTGCTGGAACATTTGCGAGAGCAGGTGCTGATGCCTGTCTATGCTGTCTATTACAGTGAAGGGGAGGCCAACCCCAGAGTACGTTGTTTTATCGACTTTTTAACTCAGAAGCTGGTGTTGTAGCCTGTTGTGTTGATTTTTGCTGTTTTAAGAAATCCTGATAACTGCCAGCCTGACGTTCCAGACACTGAGCTTTCACTTGCTCAGGAAGCTGATTACACTGCGAGCGATGATCGCGTTGCATTCTGTTGTACCACCATTCATCTGAACCTCTTTGGCTATATGCACAGGCACTTTGCAAGGCGACCAGCAGAAGTACAAGAGGGAAACGCATAACAGCCTCCGGGAAAATGAGTTGATATAGCCAAAGTCATTTGAATTGCAGAGAGGGAGAGCTTAGGTCAACCAGCTGCAGTTTCAAGTAAGAAAGCTGTAAAAGTATGCATGCCTTACCTGCTGATTACCAGCGCTTTGTCCGGCCTTTTGTCTGGCCACCACTGTCACTAAAAGTTCATCAAAAAAAGCCAAACTGCGCCGGAGTAACCTTTTATTCTGATGAGAAATCAATTCTTTGGCTTTGACTGTGCACCAGAAAACACGCCGCTTTTTGTTACCTGAGCTGATCCGGCTGGAAGCTCTGATCGATGCTTTACCCTCCAGTGTTAAAGCGACAGAGCTGGCGCGTTTTCAGTCCGGCCCTCATGCTTACCCCAGCTATTTAATTGAACTGGCGGAATTCGATCCGGCTAAACCAAGCTTATTACTGACAGGTGGTGTGCACGGCTTAGAACGTATTGGTTCAGCTGTACTGATCGCCTTTCTGGAAAGTTTGTTACAACGGCTGGAATGGGACCATGGTTTGCAGCATCAGTTAAGTCAGCTGAACCTTTTACTTTTACCTATGGTGAACCCTGTGGGGATGGCCCATCACAGGCGCAGCAATGGCAATGGCGTGGATTTGATGCGCAACGCCCCTGTTCATTGTGAAGATAAAGCGGCATTTTTAGTGGGAGGCCAACAGTATTCGCCGCGATTACCCTGGTACAGAGGAAACCCACAACAACCAGAAGCTGAAAGTCAGATGCTGTTTGAACTGGTGCGGCAAAAGTTATTTCAGAGCCCTTTTAGTCTGGTGCTGGACTGCCACTCAGGTTTTGGTCAGGTGGATCGGATCTGGTTTCCTTACGCCAAAAGCCGCAAACCTTTGCCACATCTGGCTGAGTTGTACAGGTTGCGCCAGTTGTTATTTGACTGCTACCCACATCAGGCCTACCAATTTGAACCTCAGTCGCTGCATTATTTATGTCATGGCGATTTATGGGATTATCTGTATGACGAGTCACTACACAGTGGCAATTTGTTTTTACCTTTAACACTGGAAATGGGCTCCTGGAACTGGGTGCGGAAAAATCCCTTTCAGTTGTTGTCCAGCCTGGGCTTATTCCATCCGGTCAAACCACACAGGGTAAAACGGGTATTGCGCACTCATTTAACTCTGTTTCATTTCTTGATTGCAGCCACAGCCTCTCATCACCAATGGCGCAGGGTGATGTACCCACGCATGCTCAGGCAGGAGGCCATGGAGTTATGGTACTAAACACAGAGACAAGGCCCGTATTGTTACTGCGTGGCTTGTTACGTGAAAGCCGGCATTGGCTGGACTTTCCTGCGTTGCTCAGTGATAAATTACAGCGTCCTGTTTTTACTCTGGATTTACCGGGCTGCGGTCAGTTGTGTCAGCAAAAATCTGCTGCGTCTATCCCGGCATTAAGGGCCGGGTTACAACAGCAATGGACTGAGCGTTATCCACAATATCAGGGCAAAACCTTAGACTTAGTGGCTATTTCTATGGGAGGGATGCTGGCGCTGGATTGGGCGCTTAGCGCACCGCAGCAGATTAAATCTGTAACTCTGATCAACAGCAGCAGCGCAGGATTAAACCCGTTTTGGCAGCGATTACAGCCCCGTAACTATCTTAAAATACTGCTGTGTTTACTGGCTGGCCCATTAAAGCGTGAAGAGCTTATTTGGCAAATGACAGTTAATTCTGAGCTAAAACCTGACATCGTAAAGCAATGGCAGCAATGGGCTATTGAAAACCCGGTCAGCCGGATCAATGCATTGCGCCAGCTATGGGCTGCCAGTAGATTCCGGTTGACACAAAGGCCTGATTGTCCGGTGTTTGTCGTATCAGCTCTGGGCGATCAACTGGTGTCTCCTTTGTGTAGTAAAGCTTTAGCTGAGAAACTAAACTCACCTTTGTTGACTTTAGCTCAGGTTGGTCATGATTTACCGCTGGAAGCCCCCGACAGGTTGGTACTTTTATTGTGTTCCAAAATTTATAGTGGGGATAGCTAACCTTTCTAAGTTCAGACGTTGAATATTCAGGTACATTCAGATAATTTATGAAAGCTGCATGACATTCAAATAAGTTTTAAGTAAGGATACTGCTGTGCGTAAATTGTTAGTTTTTTTCTTGTTTTTTTCCTGTTCTGTTTTATCTGAGCCCAAAATAGATAAAGAGGGATGGTTGCCTTTTGTACTAAATAACGGTGCTGTTTTTATTGAGGTTGAGGTCTCGGGTGAAACAGTGATGGCTTTGATTGATTCAGGGGCTGAGTTTAATGGGATCAATAAAGCCTATGTTGAAAGCCACAAAGATAAACTGAATTATGGCGGTCGCATCAGAGTTCAGGGCGTGTTTGGTGAAGAAGAAGTGGCTATGGTTACAGGTTTTGCAACCAAACTTTTTGGTTACGAGTTTAAACTGGTTGATCTGGTTCCGGTGCAGATTAATGAACCCGTGTTGTTGTTAGGACAGCCCTTTTTAAGCAATTTTATTGTTCAATTTGATTATCCAAATCAAAAAATCAGACTCCTGCCTCATTCAGCTGTTGACATGAAAAAAGTAGCAAATGTGGAACTGAAGAAAAGCCGAGGCAGAAACCTGCCTGTGATCAAGGTGGATATAGCTAAAGATCAGGGGATATGGTTGACTCTGGATACAGGCAATACAGGTGGCTTGGTGGTCAGCCGTCAGATGGCAGAAGAGCAGGAATGGTTAAACCAATTACCGGCGATAAAACATGGTGCGTCTGGTGTCACTGGTTCAGGTGAAGTGGAGACTTTCCAGATCCCTTACCTGAAAATTGGTCCTTACGAGCTCGAGGATGTGGTGGTTACTGTTCCGGCTGAAGGACAAAAAATGAATATCAGCGATAAAACCAGCAGAACCACAGCAGGAGTGCAGAAAGGGATACATGCCAGGGGCTTGCTTGGTTATGACGTGCTGAAACATTTTGTTTTGACACTGGATACCAAAAACTGGCGTGCTCATATTGCTGCGCCTTAACTAAGCAAACTGCATAAAGCAAGAAAAGCCGGTTGTTATTTTTCCGGCTTTTTGTTTTTTTATCCTGTAGATATTTTGCTACGACTGATTAGTGTCGGACTTCAGAATAATGTGAGGTTTACCGGCAATATAGTTGCGCCTGAAGGTGGTGAAATAAGCCGCTAAATCCTGACTGGCCTGCAGATCTCCTGCCAGTTCCAGCACTGCTATACCCACCTCTGCAGTACAAAGCTGATGCTCATGCGCTGCTTCGCGTAACTGATACAAAGAGCTTGCTTCCGGCTGAATGCCAAGCACAGGAAAACCGTCTAAATAAGGGCTTTTGCTGAACATCTTTTTGGCTTCACGCCAGGTGCCGTCCAGCATGACAAAAAGCGGAATTTTATCGCCTGTGTTGACGCTATCAATACAACGTTCTGGCGTGGCATATTGCTGTGGAAATACTACGACAGGAGCGTATCTGGGGTTTTGCAGTAAAGCTAAAAGTTCTGGATCCGGTGCTGTTCTGTCCCAGACAAAAGCAAAGTTTTCCGGCGCCACATCGGCAATTAAACGGCCTGTATTGGTTGGTTTATACGCCTCGCCTTTATACATGACAAAACAAAAAGCACTGCGGCTGGAGGCTTGAGGTTTAGCGGCACAAATACAATCCGGCACTGGCAATAAACACAAAGGACAGCGAATAACACGGCTGCCGCGGGCATTAAAGACCCGGACCGTTTTTTGTAATTCGCGCTCACGCAGCGCCATCACTGAATTGATATGAGACACAAGACTTATCCTTGATTGCCGCCAGGCCCTATGCCTGCTCAGGCGGCGGCATTGTACTTAAGCCGTCCTGTTTTGCATACTCCGCCTGATACAGAAACTGAAAACGCTGTTGCTGGGGATAAGGAAATACATCTTCGACTATGCCATCCCGAATACGCTGTTGCTTTTGCTGCCAGTAACCTGCGTCCATCAGTTCAGGATGGCTTTGGATCAGCATCTGCCGGATATCGTTTTGCGCCGTAACATAAGTGGTAATTTGCTCGGGGAATACATCACCAGGGCCTACTGAATACCAGGGCTCATTACTTAACATATCGTCATAGTTGTCGGTTTTTGGAATAAAACGGAAATTCACATCTAAAAGGTACTGCACTTCGTCGTAGTCGTAAAAAATCACCCGGCCGTGGCGGGTCACACCAAAGTTTTTCAGCAGCATATCGCCGGGGAAAATATTGGCGGCAATCATATCTTTTAGTGCCTGACCATAATCGGCCATCATCTTCACTTTTTGCTCGTAGCTGGCTTGCTCCAGATACAAGTTCAGCGGTAGCATACGGCGTTCTATATACAAGTGTTTGATAATCACCAGATCATCTTCAATCTGCATCGAGCCAGCTATGCTTTGCTGCAACTCCTGCAGCAATTCAGGGCTGAATCTGCTGCGTGGCAGGGCGACATCTGAATACTCCATGGTATCGGCCATACGACCGACCCTGTCGTGTTTTTTTACCAGCAGATAACGCTCTTTCACTGTGTCGCGGCCAAACTCTTTGGTTGGCGCAAACTTGTCACGAATGACTTTAAACACATAAGGAAAAGAGGGCAGGGTAAAGACCATCATCACCATGCCGCGTATACCAGGCGCTGCAACAAACTGATCGCTGGACTTATCTAAATGGCTTAACAGCTCACGGTAAAACTCAGTTTTGCCTTGTTTATGCAGACCGACAGAGGAATACAATTCGGCCAGCGTTTTATGCGGCAACAGCTCTTTGAGAAAATGCACCAAAGCCGAAGGTACTGTCATTTCCACCATAAAATAAGCGCGGGAAAAACCAAAAATAATGGTCATTTGTTGTGGGTCTGTGATCAGCGTATCCATATAAATACCCTGCTCGTTATCATGCAACAGCGGAATAATAAAAGGCTGCTGGCCGTCAGGTGTCACCACTCGTCCTACTATATAAGCTGCTTTATTGCGGAAAAACAGCGACTTTAAAATATCAAAACGCACCAGATGCACCGGAAAATGCCCGTGGCTGGATTGACTGATAAAAGTACGGACCAGCAAACGGATATCCCGTTCTAAATCGACAAAAGGGGCTTGCAGATGAAAACTGGCGACAATAGCTCTGATGCTTTGTTTTAAGCCATATTGGGCCGGAAAATAGCTTTCATAGACCGAAGCTACAGGAGCGGGTAAACGTTGTTTGCTTAAGGTGGATTCGACAAAAATATTCTGATTATGAAAATACTGCCGTTCGTACAAACGGCAAAACACCGAGTTATAAAAGGTTTCAGCCAGCTCAGCCTGAGGGTGGAATAACAAATACTGCTGGTATTGTTGTTTTACCTGTTGCCAAAGACATTCATTGAGCTCAGTTCCTGTCAGCTTTTGTTGCAGCAAAGCCAGGGTTTCATTGACCCGCAAGTCGTAATAAGAGATACGCTCTGAACTTATCCGCTGCAGTTCCAGCCAGTTTCGTTGGGTAAAACCCTGTTGTGCTAAAGCCGTGATTTTTTGAAACAAGCCAAAATGGCGGCGAAAGCCTTTTAAAATAAGATCCGCTATTTCTGTCGCTTGCAGCATAACCATATATCCCGAAGTTCCGTAGTTCAGAAATAACTGAAATCCGACCAGATATCAATTGTCGCTGCTTTTAAACTCTTCAGGCTGGAACCAGTATCTGCTGTTATTTACTGGCGTATCCGGGCTTAACAAGGGGTTTTTAATACTGATCCAGGGATCTGCAGAGCTGTGCTTAAGCGGAAACACATGGCGGGTTAGTTCCTGTTGCTGCATATGGGTCAGCAGTTCGCCGTCATCAATCATTTGCTCCAGCCCTTGTTCAATCCAAAGCGCCAAAGCTTCATTGGTTTTACGGGTAAAAAAGTACACAGCAAAAGGATAGTGCAGCATCAGGTTGTTGTACCGCACTAATTCCGGATACAAAAAGCGGCGTTTTTCCAGCTCGATCACACCTTCATGTAAACCCCGTGGGAAATAATCACAACGCCCGGCGACTAATTGTTTGAAGATGTTTTCATATACAGGCGCTTCTTCCACTTTTAAACCCGACTGACGCATAATTTGGATATCAGGCCAGAATGCCCCCTGGCAGGCCGTTAACTGTTGTAACTGCTGCAGGCTTCGGACTGAGTTAAATTTTGCGACTGAGTCTTTGCGTAAAATAAACTTACGAAAACCCATCAGACCACGTTCCAGTGGAATGCGAATAGCACGGAATTCCTGCTCTTTGGCCAGATCTGTGCCAACCCAAAACACATCCAGCGATTCGCCTTTGGCTAACTCGCGTAAAGCCCGGCCTTGTTCCATAGCAAAAGTGGTTTTCAGCTCCGGCACTGTGCGACCCGCAGCGGCTTTAGTCAGGGCTTTTTCCAATAAACTGGTGTAATACTGGTGATTGATATCAAATTCAGAGCGGGGTTTAGGGATCAGTAATGCCTGGGTTGCACTGGCCTGTTCAGCAACAGCCATCAGGGAGTAACACAACAAGCCAGCCAACAGCACAACAGACCACTTCATTCTAACCCCTTACTATCAGCTTAGACTGCACAATGTACCGGATCAGCAGTGAACTGCAAGTCTGTTGTATCGACCCTTGCCATGAATCACGGCTTTTTGCCGCAATCGTATTCAGCCTTGTGCTCTGTGGTACAGCGATAGACTATATAACAAAGAACACAATGACAGGGTAGCGCAGCTATGAGGTATGCAATCTGGTTTTTGATTTTTGCTTTAGGTCTGACAACAGAGGTGGCCGCAACACCGCAAGTCAGCTCAGGCTCCGTGGTACAACTGAAAGATTTTAAGTCTGACTATATTGGTAAACGCACTATAGATATCTGGTTACCTGAAGGCTACAGCGACCAGAGCCAACAAAAGTATGCGGTACTTTATATGCAAGACGGGCAAATGCTGTTTGATGCTAAAAACAGCTGGAATGGTCAGGAATGGCGGGTGGACGAAGTAAGTTCAGCCTTACTGAAACAAAACCAGCTGATCCCTTTTATTGTGGTGGCTATTCATAATGCCGGAGATAAAAGGCACAGTGAGTATTTTCCGCAACAGCCTTTTGCCAGCTTGAGTGCTGTTGAGCAAAAGCAGTTGTATCAACTGGAGCGCAGTCCGGGGCAAAAATTATTTGCCACTGCTGTGTATTCCGATCTGTACCTGAGTTTTCTGGTCAAAGAACTGAAACCTTATATTCAGCGTCATTTTTCTGTGCACCAGAGTAAAGAATACAACCTGCTGATGGGCTCCAGTATGGGCGGTCTGATCTCGCTTTATGCTCTGCTGCAGTATCCGGATCAGTTTGGTGCTGCCGCCTGTTTATCTACCCATTGGCCTGGTATTTTTCAGCAGCAGGACAACCCTGTGCCTGAGCAGTTTTTAGCTTATCTGCGGCAAAAACTAAGCCCGGACAATCGAAGCCGTTTGTATTTTGATTATGGCGATCAGACGCTGGACGCCTGGTATCCACCATGGCAACACAAGGTTGATCAACTGCTGCAGCAACAAGGCTGGCCGGAGGGGCAGTGGCAAAGCAGGTTTTTCCCCGGTACCGATCATTCTGAACAAGCCTGGGCGAACAGGCTGGAGCATCCACTGCGGTTTCTATTGGGAAAACAACAATAGTTGTTAGAAAATGGTGTTTAATATTTAATTTTTTTGTAATTAAGTTAAGCTGTCAGGGAAGACGAGGCTTTTGGCTTAAGGACAAGTGATGATCGAAACGAATTTAATAGTTACCGGCGCTTTAGTTGTGGCTGTGCTGATCCTGATTGGCAAAACTGTAGTGATAGTGCCGCAGAATATGGCCTACATCATTGAGCGGTTGGGCAAGTACTACAACACCCAAACTGCAGGCCTGCAATTTATCATTCCTTTTATTGACCGCATTGCCTACAGAGTTTCATTAAAAGAAAGCGCCATCGATATCCCAAGCCAGTCGGCTATTACCAAAGACAATATCAGCCTGACGATAGACGGCGTGTTGTATATCAAAGTAATGGAACCTTACAAAGCCTCGTATGGCATTGATAACTATGTCTATGCGGTGATCCAGCTGGCGCAAACCTCGATGCGTTCTGAAATTGGTAAGCTGGATTTAGACAAAACCTTTGAAGAGCGCGACAGCCTGAACGTCAAAATTATCCATGCTATTAATCAGGCTTCTGCCGCCTGGGGTGTGCAGGTGATGCGTTATGAAATTAAAGATATTAATCCGCCTGCTTCGGTATTAGATGCGATGGAAAAACAGATGCGGGCCGAGCGGGAAAAACGCGCTTCTATTCTGGATTCTGAAGGTAAACGTCAGGCCGCCATCAATATAGCCGAAGGGGATAAACAAGCCACAGTCTTAGCCGCTGAAGCAGAGCGTGAACAGCAGGTACTTAAAGCTGAAGGTGAAGCCCGCTCTATTGAGCTGGTGGCCGAAGCCAAAGCCAAAGCGCTGACCATGATAGGTCAGGCTGCAGCCACTACTGAAGGTCAGGCCGCTGTATTGCTTGATTTAGCGACAGAAGCTATAGCGGCGAAAAAAGCCATAGCCCGCGAGTCGACAGTGGTATTAATGGATAACGATAAATCGTCGGCTGGTAATACAGTTGCCGAAGCTTTGGGTGTAGTGGCGGCTATTCAAAAATCAGGAACTTTATCCTAAGGAGACTTGATGGAGCTGAATCTGTTATCTGGCTTATTGTTATTAGCCTTGTTATGTCTGGCTTTGTTACCTTTTGCTATTCCTGGTGTACTGGAGGTGCTGCTGGCTTTAGCTATAGGGGCTTTTATCAGCGCAGCTTTGATCTGGTTTGGCTGGTTGCCGCAAGACACCAGTCTGGTGCTGCTCAGTCTGGCTATGCTGACGGCATTGTCGGCGGTATTGTTGTGGAAACCTTTACGTAAACTGCAAAAAACCGGAGTGCGTTTGCAGGAAGACAGCGCGATTTCAGATTTTGTCGGTACAGAGCTGGTGCTGACAGAACAGGTTCATAAAGACAGTGACAGCCATATTCAGTTTTGTGGTCTGGAATGGCGGGTGCGTTTAGATCCTGCAGATCTGGCCACCACAATAGATGCAGGACAAAGTGTATTAATAAGCTCTGCCAGCGTTGGTTTTTTACTGGTGAAAAGTAAAACGGCCTGAATGATATCGGGGGGTTAGCTTAATCTGAAACCCTGTAGTTCAAAGTCAGTTAACCACTGGCTAAACCTGGTGAAGGGCATAGGTTTGGCCAGCAGATAACCTTGTATGGCATCCGCGCCCAAACGCCTTACGTAGTCCAGTTCTTTAATGGTTTCAACTCCTTCGATCACCGTATAAAGCTGTAAAGACTTGCCCAGCATCACGGCGTATCTTAATACGGTATCGTCATTAAGCCGTACCGCCTGACACAGCAAATCCCGGTCAATTTTCAGCTCACCCAAAGGCAAAGCCTGCAAACGGGCTAAAGAAGATTGTCCTACGCCAAAATCGTCCAGCGAAATACGGATATTGGAACGCTCCAGCAATTTCAGCGCTTGTTCTGAGTCTTTCACCAGATCAACAAAAGCCGTTTCTGTCAGCTCCAGTTGCAGTGGCACAGTCGAGTAACTGGTGCTTTTCACAGCTTCTATCACTCGGGATATTAAGGCTGCATTACGTAAATCCAGCGGCGATATATTCATAGACAATCGCAAGTTCGCACCTGCATCTGCCAGTTGTTTTTGCAGAGGCAGAGTTTTGTTCAGCACCCACTCTGTGACCTGACTGATCATGCCGGTTTGTTCGGCCAAAGGAATAAAATCAGTAGGGGAGATTTGGCCCATTTTCGGGTGATACCAGCGGATCAAGAGTTCAGCTGCATGAATTTTTTGCTGTTTCATATCCAAAATGGGCTGGACATAAAGCTCCAGCAAATCGTCCTGCAGTGCGATATTCAGCTCCGATAATAAGTGAATATGTTCGAGATTCTGCTCCAGATACAGAGGTTCATACGGCAAATAATCATTGGCTCTGTCGGCATGTTCTATGGCTGCTAAAGCTAAATCCAAAGTATCTGAAGCTTTGGCACAGTCGGCCGGATAATGCACTGAGCTGTAGACAGTGCCTAAATCCAGTTGCAGATTATCTACCTTTAACAAAGCGCCCATCTGATAACGTAATTGTTCAAACTGAGATCGAAAATCTGTAGGCGCAATCAGCACTGCATAACTGTCGCGCTCTAATGCAAATAAACTGGGGTACTGTGCTTGCGTCTGGCGGTGTTGTTCCCCCCAGCGTTTCAGTAGTTTGCTAAAACCCAGGATGGTATGGTTCGCTTCTTCTACTCCTAAAGCACGTTCTATCTGGCGAAAACGCTGATGCACAATCATCACCAGATAAAAATCACTGTCCCGCTGTTCGTCCAGTTGCTCAAGCCGGTTAAGCAAAGCCCTTTTATTGGGTAAACCAGAAATAGGCTCAGTCAGCGCCTGCTGTAGCGCTTTTTGCTGCATGCTTTGAATATGCTGTTGTTGGTCAAGAATTTGCTGCTGATAGGCTATTGTTTTATTTTTTTCTAAATGCAGGTTTTGCAGCATGGCAAAGACAAAAAACAATGCGGATAAGGCGTTGCCTATTTCCATAGCAGAGTTGGTCAGCAATACTGCCGGCAAGTAACCTTTACTACGCAAAATCATTACAGCTATGCCGGTCAGCATAGTCAGCAGAGCCAGAGAAAAAAACAGCGCATTGGCATGACGTTTATGCAGCAGCCAGAAACTGGCCAGCAACATCAGGCTGCCGGTCAGGGCTGTCAGTTCTACCCCTGTCTTTTTCAGCCAGTATGCCCCAAGCCAGGGGCTGGCCAGCAGCAATAGAACTGCAAAAATGCGGATCAGTTGGAAGGGCCACATCAGCCAGTTGGGAGTATTGGTATTGCGAAAAAACGACAACATAAAAGCTGATGCGAATACAGATCCAAACACCGCACCGTATTCAATCACCAGATTGTAACTGGGATGTTCAGGCCAGACATAAGCAAACAACAAACCGTTAATTTCCAGCTGAATTAACACTACTGTTAAAAACATACCTGAGAAGGCTAAAAAATAGCTCTCGCGGTAAATCAGATAAAAGCCGGCAGAAAGTGCGATCAGGCATAAAAAGATACCGCTGAACAAACTCTGGATAAATACGGCGAAGTGTTCCTGTTGTTCCATAGCCCCTATGCTGCTGCGCTGCAGCGGCAGCATGTTAGCGCCCTGATTACTGACTCTGGCATACAGCCATAAATCTTCTGTGCTGGCAGGCAGCAGGATCACAAAGTTCAGAGTCGGCAAAGGCCGCAGACTATAGAGTTGTTGATCGCCCAGCTGATGGCTTTGTAGCAGCTTTAGTTGATGATCCAGTAGATAAAGCTCAAGTCTGTCTAAAAAAGGAGCCTGCACTGACAGGGCTGTTTCTGTGGTGTTGGCTGTCAGTCGGGTTTTATACCAGTAGGCACTTTGCTGATACCCCAGACTGGCAGTTGTGCTGGGTAAAAGTTGCCATTGATCTGCAGGTATAAACAGTAACTGCTGTAGTTCCGTTGTTTGCTCAGAGACAGGGAAATAATACAGCTCGTTAACAGGTTTTAATTCCTGTTGTGGCACCAGATGGAACAGCACCAATGTAAAAAGCATGAGTGCACATAAGATCATAAAAAATAAAGTTTTGAACAAAGGGTTTTGACGGAGGGTCATAACAGCTCGGACAGAAGGCATCTGATTTAACCTTAGCTGGCCAACTCCCAGATGCAACGGAACAATTGATAAATTTAGTAAATTTTCCACAGAGATAACTCTGTTCGAATTTATTGAATAGCCTCATCAATTTTTATTGCTTTTTATTTGAGCAATAGGCGCAGATACTTGCAGCCAGAATTGAGATGTAAACCGGGATAACCAACCAGACCCTTAGCCACTTTTGTTGTATTCAGTGGGTTTAACAAGACAAGTTTCATTGAAGAGGACTTTTTATGCGAACTCAAACTACCATTAAAGCTTTAGGCGTTGCCACACTGATAGGTACTCTGCTGTTGTCTTTGAGTGGCTGTTCGCATCAACAGGCCTTAAGTAATGTCGTTTGGCAGCAACAATTAAACTTACCTTCTGTACAGCATTCAACTGAAGTGGCGCAGAGCTTATCTGTGACTATTGATGAAGTCAGTTTTGATTGGGTTGACCAAAGCAGAGGCCGGGTAGTGCCAGCTTTGTTGTTTAAACCTGCTCATCAGCAAAAAGCCAAAGCTTTAATAGTGTTCTCTCATGGTTTAGGTGGTTCTAAAGAGCGGTATTCTTATCTGGGTCAATACTGGGCCAGTCAGGGCTACGCCAGTTTACATGTGCAGCATGATGGTAGTGATCGCAAAGTATGGGGTGGGAGCAGACTGTTATTACCTTTCCGCTTGATGGACGCTGCAGATGAAACCGAAGCCTTAGCCAGAGTGCAGGATGTGAAATTTGCACTAGATCAGATCCTGGCGTCACAATATGCCGCAGATTTTGATAACCATAATATTATGATGGCAGGCCATTCTTATGGTGCCAACACTTCCATGTTGTTAAGCGGCGCGCAAGTTGAGCAAAACGGTAAGTTGGTTAGCCTGAAAGATGACAGAATTAAAGCTGCTATCTTAATTTCAGCCCCACCTTTTTATAACGATCAGCCTTTGGATCAGGTGTTAGCAGCTGTCACTATTCCTACTTTGCATATCACCACCACTGAAGATGAAATTAAGGTACCCGGTTATTATTCATCTCCTTCTGACAGATTTGAGCTCTATTACGCTATGGCCAGCAGCTACAAAGTGTTGGCGGTGTTTAGCTCAGGCAGCCACAATATTTTTTCCGGCTGGCGTCGCGATACTGACTCAGCACCGCAGCAACAGGTGATCAAAGCAGCTACTCAGGCATTGTCCAGCGCTTTTATAGAACAAGTCACCACAGGCGATGGCCGTGCTATGAGCCAATGGGCCCGCGAGCATCAACCTGTGTTGTCCGACTTTATCCGCTCAGATTTAGTGGCTGTGTTGAATTAAGGTTTTAACCCTGGGTGCTGAGTTGATCCCCCAGCAATTCAGCACCCAAATGCCCGACTTTGACATAAATCAGTGCGCCCTCAGGGCCGGTAAAAGGCTGGTGTTTGCTCCAGCGTGGACTGCGTAACCAGCTGCCTTTTGGATAGCTACCAAACTCGTCCTGAAACACTCCTTCGAGCACATAAATTTCTTCACCACCAGCATGAATATGGGACTGAAATCTGGTGTTGGCTGCCCAGCGCACTAAAGCTGTGTTGATGCCATCAAACTGATGCAAAGGCAAAACCTGCAGGCCAGGCACTAAACCTGGCAACCAGTGTTGTTGTTCTGGTCTGATACAAAGCTGCTCTGTGTCACCTTTACTGAATTGCCATAGTTTCACCAGCAGCAAACAACCCTGTTTGGAAAAAGGTGCGTGTGAAGTGCCGGGTGGGTTACGTAAGTAAGTACCAACTGGGTAGTCGCCGTATTCATCTGAAAAAGTACCTTCAAGCACCAGAATTTCTTCACCGCCACCATGTTGATGCCTGGCAAACTGACTGCCAGGTAAATAACGAACTATGCTGGTGGCTTTAGCCACTTCTGCGCCTGTTCTGTCCAAAGGCCTTCTGTGAATATCTTTGGCTGGAGACTCATACCAAAGCGCTTGTTCCGGGGTTTGCACTATGCGCTGACTTAAATCCGTATTGATTTCGGCGCTCATTTGAGTCCAGGGTAATAAGGTCATAGTGTTGATTTATCTCTTGTACCGGCCTTTCGCTTGGATTAACTTCAGGCACTCTTAGCTTTAAAGTTTTGGTTGTACTGCAAGTTGTAGGCTTGCGCCATAACTCAGTGGGTTCATGTTGTTATTAGATGAATTGTGGTGATGCAGACCAAGACAAAGCCATCAATCACCACCTGGCATAATGATCTTCTGCCAGGCCTTTCACCTCATTGAGTAGCAGTTTTCTGCCATTTTGAAGCACTGCAAATCCGCTATAAAGCCCAATATACTGGCGGAAGTTGCTGGCTAAAAGGCCAATATTGACCTTTTCCTGACGGCAATATAAAGGCGTAAATTCAAGCTGAACTTCGCCGCAAAGGCTGCTGATTTGCCATGTTTTTTTATCGTCTTTGCGATCAAAGACAAAACAGGCCGGGCTTAAATGCTGGATTTGACCATCAAACCAGAGCGCATTTTCGCAAAGCCCGGTTTCATTGACACCAGCTGCCATATTCAG
>CAMLSF010000042.1 GCA_946482615.1 uncultured Chromatiaceae bacterium
GGGAGCAGTTTGGGACCGCTTCAGCGGGTCGCGAAGCGACGAGACCCAGGATGGGGCGAGCAATGGCCGGACAAGAGGCCCCGCTGTCGCCTCACCGCCCAAATTCAGAACCAATCTAGCTCAACTCATCCCCAACGCCGCAAATCCTCCTCCCCAAAAACACCCAGCTGCACCAAAATAACTCATTAAAGTGCACCAAACCGACACATCTAAATCATTGATTAATTTCACTTATTCGGCAAAGTAAATTCAGTGGCAAAACCAGCTGCTTTATGTTTTTATACTGTTGTATCCATTTGGGGGCTGTTATGTCTTACATTAAAAATCTATCCATCAAACAAAAATTATTAATAGCGGTAGGCGGTTCAGTAGCCGTACTTTTGGTGCTTTCTGCGCTGTTTACAGTGAACCATTTAAGTCAACTGACACGGCAGCAAGTGCAGGCTGAAGTCGATTCCTTAGTCACTACAGAGTCGGTGAACATAGGTAAATTTTTTGCTCAGTACGCTCAGGTAGCCCGCACTTTTCTGGAGGCTCCACAATTCCAGGCCTGGTTTCAGGCTTATCCGGCTCGTAATGCAGAGCTAAACTCAGTGCCTGGTTATCAGGACATCAATAACAGTTTTATTAAGATCAGTGAGCGGGATCCCAATATACTGTCGGCTTTTTTTGCGCTGGATCGCACTGCTGAATACTTCAGAGAAAACTCCAGAACTGGTGTCGACAAAGAAGGGCCGGATGCAGGAGATGTCAGCAAGGGGTATTTTGCTACTCAGCGTCCCTGGTACAAACTAAGCCTTGAGCATAATAAGTTTTTTGTTGGTTCGCCTTCTGCTGATTTCACTACGGGTATTGTATCTGCAGTGGTCGAAGGGCCAGTGTATTTACCCGATGGGACTTTATTGGGGGTAGGTGGCCTGGATCTGCATTTGGATAAGCTGGGTGAACAGGTTGAACGTATCCGCTATCAGGGACAAGGTTTGCCGTTTTTGCTGGATAGCCTGGGGCAGGTGGTGCATTTCTCTAATGCAGCAGGAGTTGAAATCAAAGCCAATGATCCGCTGGCTTTATTGGATAAAAATATCCCCGATACTACAGGTTTCACTGTGCTGGAACAGGCCGCCAAAGCACAAAAAGCGGGTTTTACCAAAGTCAGTTTGTCAGGTAAAAGTTATTATGTGTCCTATCAGCCTGTCAGTCTGGAGTTTCCGAAAATGAACTGGCTGGTCGGTTTATTAATACCGGCAGAACTGATTGATGCACCAGTACAACAAGCCACAGCCTGGGCGCTGTTTGCAACCTTGTTGATACTCGCTATGATCACTCTGGTTGTGGTACTGACTACACAACGTATTATCAGACCTTTATCTGACTTAACTGTGGCGATGAAAGATATCGCCAGCGGCGAAGGTGATTTGACCCGGACCCTGGCTATTCAAAGCTCAGACGAAGTGGGCATTCTGGCTCAGCATTTCAACAGCTTTATTGGCAAGTTGCGTTTGTCATTACAAAGTACGTCGGAGCAATCTGCTTTGGTACATCATTCCAGTCAGCAATTGAATAAAGTGGCATCACAGACGGATCATGAAATTCAGAACAATAAACTGCAAATAGATGCGGTATCAGCTGCTGTGACTGAAATGTCGGCCACAGTGCATGAAATCAGCCGTAATGCGCAGGAAACCAGCAGTGCTGCATCCGTTGCACAAAAGAGGGGCAGCGAAGGCTCAGCGTTATCGCAGGCTGCTTTAGAGGATATGTCCGTTTTAGCAGGCACCATGACTGAGGCTGTGGACGTGGTGGTTGGTTTAGCAAAAGAGTCAGAAAACATCGGCGCTGTGGTCGATGTTATTAAAGCCATTGCGGATCAGACCAACTTATTGGCGCTCAATGCGGCCATTGAAGCTGCGCGGGCCGGTGAACAAGGTCGTGGTTTTGCGGTGGTAGCGGATGAAGTTCGCTCTTTAGCAGGACGCACCAGTGAAAGCACAGGCCATATCCGCGCTATGGTTGAAAAACTACAAAGCATTGCTAAAGAAGCTGAGCTGAAAATGCAGCAAGGCCGCGAACAAACTCAGTTAAGTTCGGAGCGTGCCAAAGCTATGCAGGTAGCTTTAGTCGCTATAGGCCAGGCTATTGAAGTGGTTCAGCAGCAAAGTTCGCAGATCGCGGTAGCCACTCAGCAACAAGGTGTTGTGGCTGAAGATATTAATCAGAATCTGCACCGTATCACTCAACTGGTGGATACTACAGCAGCTCATGCCGCTGAGTTAACCTCTGAAGCACAGCAGTTGGACCAGGCGGCCACCACCTTGAGCTCGGTAGTTTCGCAATTCAGAATTCACAGTTAGTATCAATATAACCAGCAGGTGGCCGAATTATCATTCTGTACCTGCTGGCGTCACTTCACTGAAGACCAGTTGCTGTAAAGCCGAAAGCTGGCTGACGGGGGGCAGCATTAATGCATGCTGTGCGTCCAGTCGTATCGCGGCATGCAGAGGTAAAGCCGCAAGACCTTGTAAGGCTACTTTTTCTACTTCAGGGGTTTTGATTAAACGGGGTACAGTTCTGCTGCCATGCTGGGCCACTGAGGGGATTAAAGGCCGCAATCTGCTGATCAGTTTATCCAGAAACCAGGCACTGACTTCGCCGCCTAAAATGATGGTCTGACAGTTAAAGATGCTTTCCAGCGTATGAATAGCTATCCGCATAGGTTCGGCACTTTGCTCAAACCACAACTCCAGTTTGTCGGCTAACAATTCGGCCTCAGACCACTGGTTACCTTCAGTATTCAGCTGCGTCTGCAGTTTTCTCTGTGCAAATTGCTGTAAAGAACTGACTGAAACAAAATCATTTAAGCGGCCAAATTCACCACTGTATTTGTCCTGTTCTGGTGTGACAAAAATTTCGCCTAAAGCACCGGTCAGGCCGTTGTGCCCTAATAAAATTCTGCGCTCGTACACCACAGCAGCGTCAATCTGCTGGCCTAAATGGATATAACAAAAGCTTTGCAGTTGCCGGGCTTCACCATGCAGTAAATGATAGGCAGCACAAGCGGCCGCGGTTTGTTCGGTCGCGACGGGCATTTTAAGTAATGCAACCAGTTGCTGTTGCAGTAACAGCATTTGTTGCTGCCGCTCTGTAATGCTTTGATCCGGTGTGGCTTCAATAGTAAGACCTGCGCCCAATAACTGCAGGGCATTCAGTTGCAGTGTGGCCAACAGCTGCTGCAGTTGCTGTTCAATCACGGGCAATAATTGGCCAGCCTGAAAGGCGGCAGAGCATTGGGTGACTAAAGCGCCTGTCAGATAACATAACGCCAGTTCCACTTTATTGGACTTGACCCGCACAGCCAGGCTGTAAGCTGCATCATCATTCAGGATCAACTGAGTGGACGGTTTACCCACCCCCTCTTTTTTCACTCCGGTCTCTACGACTAATTGTTGTTGTAACAATTCGTCAACCAGATTAGTGATGGTTTGTTTGGTCAGGTAGGTTGCTCTGGCAATATCTGCTCTGGACACAGGGCCCTGAGTGACAATCTGCGATAACACCAGTCGTAAATTCACTGATTTATTTTGTTTTGAATTCGAACCTTTCACTAACAACTAACCGCCTGAATTTTGTGGTGTCTTTATTGTACATACTTTATTTCTGAACTGCTAAATGCAATGGCAGAAAGCTTTTTTGTTATTAAGTAAAAATGATTGACATATTAACTCTGCTCGTAATATAAACAACGGTATAGAAAGTAAACAGCACGGAGCAGGGGTTCAATGCGCGGTTTTTTCACTGGTATTGGTACAAAAAAAGGCCTGGTGGTTTTATGGGCTGTGATCAGCAGTTATGCATTGCAGGCTGTTGAGCTAAAGGACAGCAAAATGGCCGCTTCTGTGGTGATAAACCCGGAACAGCAGCAACAAATTCGCCAGATGAAACTGACGGCGGCAATGGTCTGGCATGGTTCCAGCCCCTGGATCCAGGCTGTGACAGCAGGCGCCAATCAGGAGTTTGCCGGGTTAGGCATCAAAGTGCTGGCTGTGACTGATGCGCAGTTTGATCCGGCGCGTCAGGTCGCGGATTTAGAGAATGTTGCTGTGCTTAATCCTGATTTGATTTTATCTCTGGTGGTGGATCCCACCAGCGCGAAAACAAGTTACGCAAAAGCAGTGCAACAGGGCGCCAGGCTGGTGTTGTTAAGTAATCCTATCCCCGGTTTCGTATTGCATAAAGATTATGTCGGCATAGTGACTGACGATATGTTTGGTATGGGCAAACAAGCCGCAGTGGAGTTGTCAGCCCATTTTCAGCAACCTGCCCGTATCGGCATGATTTTTCATGATGCAGATTATTTTATTACCAATAGCAGAGATAAAGCCTTTCGTGAGCAACTTGCCAGTTACCCTCAATTGCAACTGGTAGCCGAAAAAGGTTTTGTCCGGGAGCAGGAAACCAGCCAGGTGGCTGCGGCTTTAATATTACAACACCCTGATTTAGATGCCATTTACGTGTCCTGGGATGCGGCAGCTGAAGGAGTGATTGAAGCCTTACGTTTAGCGGGCCGTAAAGACATTAAAGTGATCACTCACGATTTGGGGGTCAACAACCTGCTGGATATGGCGATGCAAGGCAATATGCTGCTGGCCATTTCCGATCAGCCTTTTGTGATTGGCAGCACTATGGCGCGGCTGGCAGCTTTAAGCAAATTAGGGCAACAGGCTGCCCCATATACGCTGGTGCCTTTTATGACTGTTACTGCCGACAATATAGCGCCGGCCTGGCAACAATCCTTTCGAAGTGAAATTCCCGCTTTATTACAACAAGTTCTGAAACCTTAACGGAAACAATGATATGTCTGGACTATTGCTGATGAGAGTACCGCTGCGACAGCTGTTATTACGTAAGGAAGCTTATATCTACTACATCTTCCTGCTGGTGTTGGTGTTGTTTGCAGTACTGCTGCATGACACTGCGTTTTTATCCTTTGATAATTTTATGAATATTATCCGCCAAACCACTCCCATTACCGTGATGGCTGTGGCGCTTAGTTTTGCTTTGGCTGTGGGTCATATTGATTTATCTATTGGCGCAGTGGTTGCTGTCAGCGCTCTGGTGTCCGCATTATTGCTGCAGAGTTTTGGTATTTCAGTGGCCATTTGTGGTGCTTTGGCTGTGGGTTTGCTGGTTGGTCTGGTCAACGGTTTGCTGACAGAAAAGCTGCAGGTGTCGTCTTTGCTGATCACTTTAGGTTCTATGAGTGTGCTGGCAGGTTTTGCCCGTCAACTGACCAATTTAGAGTCAGTTCCTATTATTAATCAGGATTTTAACTTTATCTTTGGCGGCGGTGATGTGCTGGGTATTCCGGTGTTATTACTCTGGACTTTGGGCATAGCTGCTTTGGGTTATCTGGTGTTAAACAAGTTAAGGTTTGGCCGGCATTTACTGGCGGTAGGGGGCAGCCCAAATGCTGCAAGAGCTATGGGCATACAGTTACAGCGTACCCGTGTTTATGCCCTGATGATCTCTGCTTGTGGTGCTGCTTTGGCAGGGCTTTTATATGCAGGACGTTTACAGGGAGCCCGCTACACCTTAGGGGAAGCCGATTTACTCACAGTGATCGCAGCCGTGGCTATTGGTGGTACCAGTTTGTTTGGTGGCCGGGCTTGTATTGTCGGGGCTGTGTTGGGCTCATGGCTGATGGGCATGATTAATAACGGTCTGATTTTAAGTGGCTTTTCTACCAACGAACAAATGGTTGCCCGGGGCGTGATCCTGATTTTGGCTGTGGCTATTGGGGTGAAGGAGTCAAAAAATGGTTAGAACAGGTTTAGCGCAAAAAGCACTGGAATTAAAAGGCATTACCAAGGAATTTGGCGCGGTCAAAGCGCTGCAGGGTGTCAGTTTCAGTATCCATAAAGGCGAAGTGGTGGCTTTGCTGGGCGATAACGGTGCCGGCAAGTCGACACTGGTGCGTTGCATTGCTGGTTTACATGCACCGGATCAGGGCGAAATTCATGTGAACGAGCAACGGGTGACGATTCGCACCCCTCAGGATGCCCGTGAGCATGGCATTGAAACTGTGTTTCAGGATTTAGCCATGATCCCGGATTTTGATATTGCCGCGAATTTATTTCTGAACCGGGAAATGCTCAGCAAAAACCCGATCTTGCGCTGGTTTGGCTGGCTGGATCAGCAGGGAATGCAAAAAAGAGCCCGTAAATCCTTAAACCGGCTCAATAGCCGTTTACCGGATTTTTCGGCCAAAGTCAGCACTTTGTCCGGTGGTCAACGCCAGGCTGTGGCTATTGCCCGCGCGGTAAACTGGGGGGCCGATCTGGTGATTATGGATGAACCTACTGCCGCCTTAGGGGTTGAGCAAAGTGCCCAGGTCAACGAACTGATTAAGCTGATCAGTTCTCAGGGCGTCGCAGTGTTGTTGATCAGTCACAACATGCAGCATGTGCTGGAAACCTGCGACAGAGCTGTGGTGTTGTATCAGGGCCGTTCAGTGGCTGATGTGGCCGTTTCTGATGTCAGCAAAGAAGATTTGGTGGCACTTATTACCGGCGCCAAAGTGGCTGCCTGAACCAGACTGGAGAGCAAGATGGACTGGAGATCGTTATGGATATGAAACAGCGGGTCAGTCAGCTGATCAGCACTATGCCTCTGGCGGAAAAAGTCGGGCAGCTGTTTATGCTGGCTTTTGCCGGGCCGGATTTGGAGTATGCGAGAAAGCTGATTAAAGACTGGCATATAGGCGGCTTTTACCTGACGGATGACAATAGCAGAAACAGTGCTGAAGCTTTGCGGTTAAATCAGCAATTGCAGCACGAAGCTGCGCTGCGGCATTGTGACGCCCCTCTGATTTTGGGGGTGGACCAGGAAGGGGCCTGGGGTATTTTAACCCGGGAAACTGATCTTGGGCCTGGCAATCTGGCGTTGGGAAAAGCAGATGATACAAGCTTAACAGCAGATATGTATCAGGTGCTGGCCAGTCAGATGCAACAACTGGGGTATAACACTCTGCTGGCACCTTGTGCTGATGTAAATACTAATCCGGACAATCCTATTATTGGTCAGCGCTCTTTTGGTGAGCAACCGCAGCTGGTCAGTCGTCATGTGAAAGCCTCAGTGCAGTCTGTACTTGATACCGGCATGTTATGCAGCGTGAAGCACTTTCCGGGCCATGGTGATACTGCAACCGACAGTCATAGTGGTTTGCCTTCAGTCGACAGAGGCCTGGCGGAATTGCTGCAGACAGATTTACAACCTTTTGTCGCTGCCATTGAAGCCGATGTGCCGCTGATTATGACCAGCCATATTTTTTACCCCAAACTGGATGCAGTGTATCCGGCGACTTTATCTTCAACCCTGTTAACCGGCCTGCTCAGAAAACAATTAGGTTTTGATGGCGTGATCCTGACCGACAGCATGAATATGGGCGCGATGCGGCGACATTATGGGCCTGTGGAAGCGGCAGTGCTGGCGCTAAAAGCCGGGGCGGATTTGATTATGCTCAGTGAAGAGCATTATGAGAATGCCAACACCCCATATAAAGAACTGCAGCAACAGACGATACAGGGCGTGATAGATGTAGTGCTGTCGGGTGAGCTGGCAGAATCCCGTATTGATGAGGCGCTGCAGCGGGTGTTGTGTTTGCGTTATCAGTGGCAATCCAGCGCTGTAGCAGCCTCAGTTGTCTCAGCAACCAAGGCCAGGGAAACAGCAAAAGAGGCGGCCTTGAAAGCCTTTAAAGTGCTGCGCAACACTGCTGGTTTATGGCCTTTAGGCAAGAGCAGATTTCAACTGGCCTTTGTCACTAACCCTCAGTATTACGAGCGTATTTGTAACAGCAGGGGGATAGGACCCAATGATCCAATTCCGGCCAGTCAGTACTTTAGCGAAGGCTTACAGCAAGCCGGAGCTTTGGTTTTGCAGCATAGTTTTAGTCAGTTGGAACAGAGGTTAGATCAGGGCACTGCATTACCAGAACATGGGCCTTTGGTACTGGTGACTGAAGATTACCCTTTGCCGGGTGAACAAATGGATTTGGCTGAACAACAGCAAAGGGTGCAACGGGCCTTAGAATTATGGGGCGATCAGGTGATAGTACTGGCATTACGTTCTGATTATGAACTGCCACAGTACCCTCACTTAAGCACCTACATCTGTAGTTACTCCAGCCGAAAGGTCAGTGCTTTACTTGCAGCTGAACTGCTGATTTCAAGTCATAATCCATAAAAATCATTAAGTTATGTTTGGTTTGATAGGGGTGAAAAATACTTTATTTTATTTAGTCAAAATGATTGACAAATAATTAGTAAAGCAAATAGACTAATTTTTAAGCACTGAATCGCGGCAGGAATAAAGCAGTACCGCCATGCAAAAGTGACCTTCGTAACACGATTTGAATAACAACAAGCTGCAGCAGTACACGCAGATAACAACAAGCAACAGCAGAGGGAATGCCATTATGCGGCAAAGCAAAACTTATTTAGGCCTGTGTATTTGTGCTGCACTGAGCAGCACTGCACTTTGGGCCGACCAGCAGCAGGAAACAGCAAAAACTGAACAGCAGAGCACAGAGCAACAAGTGACAACACAGGACTCTGAGCAACTGGAACGTATTTCAGTGACAGCCACTAAACGCAAAACTTACTTAATGGAAACGCCGGTCGCTGTCACTGCGTTTATTCAGGAGCAATTAACCCGGGGTGGTGTCAAAGAGTTGCGTGAACTGACCACCGCTATTCCAAACACTCAGTTTGTGGTGTCGGGTACAGATTCAGGTATTCAGGCGTCTATCCGTGGTGTGCGCTCAGGCAACAATACAGAGACCGGCGATCCTGCTGTAGGTATCCATATCGACGGTATTTATTCTCCACGGCCACAGGGTGCTTTGGCGCTGATGTATGACGTCTCTCAGGTGGAGGTTTTACGTGGTCCGCAAGGCACTTTGTTTGGCCGTAACTCGACCGGTGGTTCTATCAACGTGATCCCCAACAAACCTGATACCACAGACAGCTACAGCAGTGTGGTGATGGGGTATGGCAAATACGATCATAAACAATTCAGAGCCATGTCGAATCTGGCGGTCAATGACAGGTTTGCGTTACGTTTTGCCCTGATGGCGGATCGCCGTGATGGTTATATCAAGCAGGATATGGACGTACGGGATATCAACCGTCCGGATTTGAACGATCCGTTTTTAGGCACGCCATGGCTGGCAGACGGCAAGCCGGATACCGATCAGCGTGAAAACCGCCCTGTGTCCGAAAAAGACTACTACACCAACTCAGATAAATGGGCGATGCGTGGTTTAGCCCGCTGGATCCCAACTGACGCTATCACCTGGGATCTGACGCTGGAGCATTTTGCCGATCAAAGTGCGGGTGAACTGTTTTTTAAAGACTGCGAACAAGCCAAAGGCACGGTCGATGAATGTACCGAACAGCAGTTTTACGCCAATATCAACGTGCCAGGTGTAATGGATATGACTATCGATTCGGTACGTTCGCACCTGAACTGGGCGCTGAACGATGACTGGGCTGTGGACTACCGTTTTAGTGTGGCACAGCAAGAGCGTTATCAGCTGTTTGATGAAGACGCAGGTTTTGCTGCACACGAATCGCGTTCAGGTTTTAACCTGACCCACCCTGTGCTGTTTGACCGTTATGCCCGCACCAACGCCGAATTTGATTCCACCATTCATGAACTGCAGGCCACCTACAACTCGGCGGACTGGAAGCTGGTGACCGGTGTGTTTTCGATGCGTGAGAAAAACAAAATCCGTTTTGATGTCGAGCTGGTGCATGGCTTACGGCACCCGGATTTAGGTTTCCACCCTGCGGCTTTTTCCTATCCGCAGGATGATCGCCGCGCTAACTCAGATGCAGTTTTTGCGCAGGCAGATTACAACCTGACGGAAGATTTAAATCTGACTTTTGGTTATCGCCAGACCAAAGACAAAAAAATTGACAATGGTGGTGTAGGGTACGAGCTGGTGTTCAGCGATCTTTATTACAACGGCGATTATGATCCAACCACTCAGGGCAGTATTCAGGGTCCAGATCTGACCAAAAACATGGGGACTTATCCTCCACTGGGTGAAGTGTTAACTGCAGGTCGCCGTACTTACCATACGGAAGAATGGAATAAAGGCACCTGGAAAGTCGGCGCAGATTACCGTTTAGCTTCGGATGACCTGTTATACGCTTTTGTGGCCACAGGCTACAAAGCCGGTGGTTTTTTTGAAGACTTTGATATCTGTGACTGTGGTGAATATTCCAACCTGCCTTATGGTCCGGAAGAAGTAACCAACTATGAGTTTGGTTATAAAGGCGCCTTACTGGATGGCAAAATGAACTTATCTGCGGCGCTGTTTTACAGTGATTACAGCGATATGCAGGTGACGAATAACCAAAAAGTAGGCACCCGCCCGGACGGCAGTGAGAAATTCCATAACGTCACCACCAACATAGGCAAGGCGGAGCTGAAAGGTCTGGAACTGGAGCTGGATTATATTCCATGGACCAATGGTCGTATCAGCGGTTATGTGGCTTGGTTGAATGCCCGGGTCAAAGAAATTCCGTTTGAAGATGCCTACTACTGTGCAGAACGTCTGGAATATGGTCAGACACCCTGTGCTGGAGTAGTGGATATCAGCGGCAACAGCCTGCCGTATTCGCCGGACTATTCCAGCACTTTGTCTGTACGTCACACCTTTGAATTGCAATCGGGTTTTGCACTTGAACCCCAGGTGTCCGCGCACTGGCAAAGCAAGATGTACACCTCGCTGAATAACTATGACGGCGCTCACTTATCGGACGCTCAGCCGGCGTACTGGAAACTGGATGCGACTGTCAAACTGATGCCAGCCAGTGGTGACTGGTATCTGGAAGCTTATGGCAGCAACCTGACAGACGAGTATGTGCGTAATGCCAACTACTTCCAGTTCAGGGATGGTTTTATCCGCTCCACTTATAACCCACCCCGTATGTACGGTGTGCGTTTTGGTTACGACTTTTAACGGGGTTTTACTGGCTTTTTAGCCAGTCAGGCAGCGAACCCCGTAGCCTGGTTACGGGGTGGCTCAACGGATGAGCCAATCCTTTGTCCATCCGGCAATGCAGGTAGTTTGTGGTCTGAATTTTGTCGTTGGATCTTGATTGGTACCTTGAATAACACAGGACATAAAGATGAAACACAAACAATTACAGCGTTTTGGTCTGCACCTGAGTCTGGTTGCAGCCAGTCTGCTCAGCACTACAGCCTTTGCCAGCGGCAGTTTTCAGAACTTCCTGGATCAAATGCGTTCTTTTGAATCCGGCATTGACCCGGCAAAAGCCAGCTTTTATCAACAAAATCTGGACAATCCGGTCTACAACTATGCTCAGGTCGCAGCACCGGGTGAAATAGTCCGTAACCCTGTCACAGGCTCCATGGTGTCAGAACCTACCACTATCCGTGAGTTTTTTACCAAATTAGGTGTGATCAGTCTGTACAACGAAAGCGCCACGGATCAGGCCGCTATGTTCAGACAGATGCAATACAACTCATTAAATGCCTGGGGTTTTATTGGTTATCAACTGGGCGAGGCTGTATTGATTTCTGCTGGCTATTACAGCCCGCGTCAGGTACAGGACGGTGCGGATTTACTCGACAGCTACTACATTTTTATGCCGGACAGCACCTGGGCCAATGGTGTGAAACAAGCCCGTTCTGAAATCCCGGGCTCTGGCGGCAATTACATTATGGCGACGGACACTAACTTATGGTTAGGTGATTTTGTTGGCAAAAATGGCGTAAACAGTTTCAGTGATTTACGTATTCCGGATAAGCAGGAAGTGGTGATCCGCGATGTGATGCGCTTTAACTATGGCGTGATGTCTGAATTGCTGGCCAAAGCCAATATGACCTGGGCTCAGGCACTGGCCAAGTCATGGCCAGGTACAGATGATCTGGGTAATCCTGTGACTGTGCAGGCCACTATGTCGGGTTTATTGGCCGCGGCGCATCTGCGTGGTGCCTGGGGTACCGCAGATCTGCTGATCAATAACAATATTACCTGCGACGAACTGGGAACCTGTATCACCACTTACATTCGTAAGTTTGGTGGTTTTGATACCATTTTTGACACGCCTGCCAATGATGTGATCAGCGGCAGCCCTTACAATGAAACCTTAAGTGCAGGGCAGGGCAATGATACTGTTTATCTGGGTGGTGGTCAGAACCTGCTGCAGCTGAATCAGTCTGCTGGTGCTGTGACTACAGTCAAAGATTTTGTTGTGGGGTCTGATCGTATTTTATTAAGGGGTTGGACTGGTGGTGCACCGCTTGCCAATCTGGTGGTCAGTGATGGGCCAAACGGTGCTGTGCTGACTTTTGCCAGCCAAAGTCTGGTATTAGAAAACATCAGTGCCAGCGCTGTGTTAGCGAACACCAGTGCGGTGATCGCTTCGGGCAATATTTATCCCATCGCCTGGAGTGGCACCAGTACAGTCAGCAACTTTAATCCTTTAGCTGATCAAATCCGTGGTACTGCAGGCATCGACTTTAAACATCTGAAAGCCTTCCAGCAGAATGGCAATCTGTTTATTGGTACTCAGGCCGCCGATGGGGGGATTTACTCCTGGATCCAACTGACAGGCTTAAACCGCAGTCATGTGAATCCGGATATGTTTGTGGATGTCACCGGCAGCTTTAATCGTCTGCAATACACTGTAGTACTGAATTATCCGAGCTGGGGCTGGGGTCAGGCGAAAACGGTTGACTACTTTGTCGCGGCCGATACTGTGCTGAACTTCAGTGCTTTCCCTTATACCTTTGCTGACTTTAAACTGACCCAGGATGGCACTACCACTGTGCTGAGCCTGACAGGAGCTGCAGCCGGTGATACTAAAACTCTGCGGCTGTTAAATACCCAAATCGCAGATTTAACAGCGGCTAATTTCTTTGGCGTCAAAGGCGGAAGTTTTGCTGATATCACTATAGATGATCCATCTACAGCTGTGTTTTACACTGTGACAGCATCTGTCAGCGGTACGGGCGGTACTATCAGTCCATCCGGTGCTGTGCAGGTGCAGGAAAATGCGGATCAGCTCTTTACCATCACACCAGCGGCCGGTTATCAAATCCAGAGTATCCTGGTTAATGGGGTGGCGCAGCCTGTCAGCAGCAGTTTTAACTTGTTGGATGTAGCAGCCAATAAGAGTCTGGTGGTCACTTTTGCTCCGGGCAATAGCTCAGGTTGTGTGTCAGCACCATGGTCTGCGACTACAGTCTACTGGGGCAATGACAAAGTCAGCTATCAGGGCTTTGAATACACAGCCAAATGGTGGACTCAGGGCGATACACCCGGCCAGGCCGATGTCTGGACTAAAGGAGCAGCTTGCCAATAAGCAAGGTTGGGCAAGGAATGCCCGGTAAAGTTGTTGTGCAGTGGGCAGCGAACTGGTAAAAAGCGATGAGCCAGTTCGCTGTTTTTCATCGATAGCCGTTATGACTGTTTTAAAAACTCAGCAGAGAGTTTTAACTCGTCATTTAAATTCACACCTACACCCCGGCTGATGACGTTTTGTGCAATCTCTTTGGCTTCTTCCAGAGAGTGCATCTGCGCTGTCCCACATTGATAAATGTTCAGTTCAGGGATTTCAGACTGGTTTTGTACCTTCAGTACATCTGCCATAGCGGCTTTCCAGGCTGCAGCAACACGTTGCTCGTCCGGTGTACCTATCAGGCTCATATAAAAACCTGTGCGGCAACCCATAGGAGAAATATCAATGATTTCTACATCGCTGCCATTTAAATGATCACGCATAAAGCCGGCAAATAAATGCTCCAGTGTGTGAATGCCTTTTTCTGACAGGATTTCTTCGTTCGGCACACAAAAACGTAAATCAAATACAGTAATGGCGTCCCCTTTTGGAGTGTTCATTTTTTTGGCCACACGTACAGCCGGCGCTTTCATAATAGTGTGGTCAACGGTAAAGCTGTCTAATAAAGGCATGATTTTTCTCTCAGTTCAGGCTCATAGTCCGGTAATTAAGCAGGATTATACGCCGCAATTGCTTTTTGGGTTAAATGCTTTTCTGTTCTATTGCCTGAGTTTCAGTGCTATTTAACCGCTAACCCCGGCTTTTTGCTTATTTATCGCACAAACGATAAATTTTTTTAAAAAAATAACCTTGAATCGAATAGGGATAAACCCCATTAACTGGTCAACACAATTTTAATTGTACAGATTAATAAGCGGAGAGTAGTTATGGGTAGAATTATTGGTATTGACTTAGGTACAACAAACAGCTGTGTGGCTATTTTAGATGGCGACCAGCCACGCGTTCTTGAAAACGCTGAAGGTACCAGAACCACTCCTTCCATCATCGCTTATGCCGAAGACGGCGAAGTATTAGTAGGCCAGCCAGCCAAACGTCAGGCTGTAACTAACCCAAAAAATACTTTGTTTGCAATTAAGCGTTTGATTGGTCGTCGTTTTGAAGATGCTGAAGTTCAGCGTGACATCAAAATCATGCCTTACCAAATCGTTAAGGCTGATAATGGTGACGCCTGGGTTGAAGTTAAAGGCAAAAAATTAGCTGCACCTCAGATTTCTGCTGAAGTGCTGAAAAAAATGAAGAAAACTGCGGAAGATTATCTGGGTGAACCAGTGACTGAAGCGGTGATCACTGTGCCTGCTTACTTTAACGATGCTCAGCGTCAGGCCACTAAAGATGCTGGTCGTATCGCTGGTTTAGAAGTTAAACGTATTATCAACGAGCCAACAGCAGCAGCTCTGGCTTATGGTATGGATAAGAAAAAAGGTGACACCAAAGTTGCAGTTTATGACTTAGGTGGTGGTACTTTCGATATTTCTATCATCGAAATTGACGATGTAGATGGCGAGCAGACTTTCGAAGTTTTAGCGACCAACGGTGACACTCACTTAGGTGGTGAAGACTTTGACTCTCGTTTAATCAACTACCTGGTTGAAGAATTCAAAAAAGAGCAGGGCATTGACCTGCGTAACGACCCTCTGGCTATGCAGCGTTTAAAAGAGTCTGCTGAAAAAGCCAAGATTGAATTATCTTCAGCTTCACAGACTGAAGTGAACCTGCCGTATATCACAGCAGATGCCACTGGTCCTAAACACTTAAACATCAAAGTGACCCGCGCTAAGCTGGAATCTTTGGTTGATGACTTAATTCAGCGCACTATCGAGCCGCTGAAGCAGGCATTAAAAGATGCAGACCTGTCTGTCAGTGATATCAACGACATCATCCTGGTCGGTGGTCAGACTCGTATGCCTAAAGTGCAGGAAGCTGTAACAGCCTTCTTTGGTAAAGAGCCACGTAAAGATGTGAACCCGGATGAAGCTGTGGCTGTAGGTGCTGCGATTCAGGGCGCTGTATTGTCAGGTGATGTGACTGACGTTCTGTTATTAGACGTAACTCCACTGTCTTTAGGTATCGAGACTATGGGTAGCGTGATGACGGCCTTGATTGAGAAGAACACTACTATCCCAACCAAGAAGTCACAAACTTTCTCTACGGCGGATGACAACCAGTCTGCTGTAACTATCCATGTGCTGCAGGGTGAGCGTAAACAAGCGTCTGCCAACAAGTCGCTGGGTCAGTTTAACTTAGAAGGTATTCGTCCGGCCCGCCGTGGCGAACCACAAATCGAAGTAACTTTCGATTTAGACGCTGACGGTATTTTACATGTGTCTGCCAAAGATAAAGACACAGGCAAAGAGCAGAAGATCACCATCAAAGCTTCTTCAGGTTTAACAGATGAAGAAGTGGAACGTATGGTACGTGACGCTGAACTGAACGCGGAAGAAGATAAAAAGTTTGAAGAGTTAGTGCAAACCCGTAACCAGGCTGACGCTTTAGTGCATGCAACCCGCAAGCAAATTGAAGAAGCCGGTAACGACCTGGCCACTAACGACAAACAAGAGATTGAAGCCGCTGTTGCTGCGCTGGAAACTACGATCAAAGGCAATGACAAGGCTGACATCGAAGCGAAAACTCAGACACTGATCCAGGCTTCTCAGAAGCTGTCTGAAGTGGCTCAGGCGAAAGCGCAACAAGGTGGCGCTGAACCACAAGCCCGTAATGCCGCTGGTGACGACGTAGTGGACGCTGAGTTCGAAGAAGTAAAAGACAACAAGTAATCATTGTGTCTGTGGGGGCGCATCTTTAAGATGCACCCCATACCAGAGTTAATTTGAGCGACCGCCCTGTGCGGTCGCTCCTCTATCAAGATGAGTTGTTATGTCGAAGCGTGATTATTACGAAGTGCTTGGCGTCCAGAAAGGCGCTGACGATAAAGAAATCAAAAAGGCCTATAAACGGCTCGCCATGAAATATCACCCGGATCGGACTCAGGGTGATAAAGCTATGGAAGAGAAGTTTAAAGAAGTGCAAGAAGCCTATGAGATCCTGTCGGATGACCAGAAGCGCGCTGCGTATGATAACTATGGTCACGCTGGTGTGGATCCTAACCGTGGAGCCGGTGGTTTTGGCGGCGGTGGCGACTTTAACGACATCTTCGGTGACGTATTCGGTGACATCTTTGGTGGTGGTCGCCGTGGTGGTCAATCCCGGGCTCAACGTGGCTCAGACTTACGCTACAACCTGGAGTTAAATCTCGAGGACGCTGTGCGTGGTAAGTCGGTAGAAATTAAAGTGCCAACCTGGGTGTCCTGTGATGTCTGTGATGGTTCAGGTGCGAAAAAAGGCACGCAAGCCAAGTCTTGCCCAACCTGTCATGGCGCTGGCCAGGTGACTATGCGTCAGGGCTTTTTTGCTGTACAGCAAACCTGTCCTACCTGTAGTGGCCGTGGCAAAATTATCCCGGATCCATGTACTAAATGTCATGGTGATGGCCGCGTAGAAAAAACTAAAACACTGTCGGTGAAAATTCCTGCTGGTGTGGATACAGGTGATCGTATTCGTTTAGCGGGCGAAGGTGAAGCGGGGCAGTTTGGGGCGCCAGCCGGTGACTTGTATGTGCAGGTGCATGTCAAAGATCACCCTATCTTCGTGCGTGATGGCAACAACCTGTATTGTGATGTGCCTATCAGTTTCAGTACAGCCGCTTTAGGTGGTGAAATTGATGTGCCGACCTTAGATGGCCGCGTCAAGCTGAAGATCCCATCCGAAACCCAAACCGACAAAATGTTCCGTTTACGTGGTAAAGGGGTGCAGTCGGTGCGTGGTGGCGGTGTAGGGGATTTAGTCTGTAAAGTGGTAGTGGAAACTCCGGTCAACTTAAGCGATAAGCAAAAAGACTTATTGCGCCAGTTGGATGAAAGCTGGGGTGGTGACAGTGAAGCCAAACACAGACCTAAATCCAAAGGTTTCTTTGATGGTGTGAAGAAGTTTTTTGACGACTTAACAGGTTAAGTCCTTAACGAAGAAAACCACCTGCGGGTGGTTTTCTTTTTTCAGATGCCGCACAATAACTGAACTTATTGGAGCTTTTGTAGTTCTATTACCTGCCGCACTAAACAAGGATAATTTGATGCGTAAGTTAGTACTTCCATTGTTAATCGCCAGTGTATTGGTGGCCAGCTGCACTCATTCGCCGACAGGCCGTCGCCAGCTGATGTTATTTGATGATAAAAAACTCAGCGCTATGGGCATCCAGACCTTTGAAGGCATGAAAGCTGAAACTCCGGTCAGTAAAAATAAAAAAGTGAATCAGTATGTGCAGTGTGTGGCGAATAACCTGCTCAAACATACAGATGCCAAATGGCAACAAACCCCCTGGGAAATAGTGGTGTTTGAAGACGATCAGGTGAACGCTTTTGCATTGCCTGGTGGCAAAATGGGGGTCTACACAGGGCTGCTGTTAGTTGCCGATAACCAGTCGCAACTGGCTGCTGTGATAGGTCACGAAATTGCCCACGTGATAGCAGGGCACAGCAATGAACGATTATCCAGTGATCAGTTTATCTCTACAGCCCTGACTGTCGCGGATGGCGCTTTGGCTGTTGCTGGTTCACCTTATCAGGAGCAAATGCGCAGTGCCTTTGGTTTAGGTGCTCAGGTGGGCATTGCCCTGCCATTTAGCAGAGCCCATGAAACCGAAGCTGATATTATGGGGCTGGAGCTGATGGCTAAATCTGGTTTTGTACCTGCTGAATCTGTGAAGTTATGGCAGAACATGGCAGCCAAAGGTAGTGGTTCCACACCTCAGCTGTTATCCAGCCACCCGGTGCCGGATAACAGAATTAAAGAGTTGAATAAACATATGGCGGTGGCAGAAGGTTATTATCAGCAGCGCCGCAGTCAGGGCGCTTTGCCGAATTGTAATAAAGCTTAGGGTTTAATTAACAGGGCCAGCGTAAAGCTGGCCTGTAAAATAGTTGTCCAGGCACAGTACTGCGCAGCAATTTTATTCATCGCCCGAGATGACTTTTTCCAGCAGAATACGTGCTATAGCAAACACTGCGAGAATTAAACAGTAGTAACTGTTGGTGACCACATCCCAGGGCGATAAGCCAAAGCTCGCTCCCAATAACAACGCCTGGGCGCCATATGGCACTAAACCCTGCGCTATACAGGCGAATACATCCAATAAGCTGGCACTGCGTTTAGGCGTGATCTGGTGATGCTGCGCTATATCCTTACTGACATCCCCTGTAACTACTATGGCAACAGTGTTATTGGCAATACAGAGGTTACTGACAAAAGCCAGAGCGGCAATCGCCAGTTGCTGGGCTTTATTGCCCGCCAATTTTAGTTTTAATGCCAAAGCCGTGACATGGCTGGATAAATACTGCAGGCCTCCCTGTTGTTTTACAAACTCACCTAAAGCTCCCACCAGCATCGACAACAGGAAAATTTCCTGCATTGAACCAAAACCTTTGTAAATATCTTTACCCAGGTTTGCCAGCTGATAATCGGCAAATACCGCGCCTTGTAAAGCGGCCAGTACCACACCCAGCAACAACACAGCAAACACATTCATGCCTGCTACAGCCAGAACCAGAATAGCTGCATAAGGCAAAACTCCGGTCCAGCTAAAATCTTTCACTGTCACTTCGGTCTGGCTTTGTGCTAAAAAAGCGAACAAAGCCAAAGTGACCAGCGCAGCAGGCATCGCAATTTTCAGGTTTTCTCTGAATTTGTCTTTCATCTCTGCACCCTGAGTGCGGGTGGACGCTATGGTGGTATCAGAAATAATCGACAGGTTATCGCCAAAAATAGCGCCGCTTAACAATACACCCGCCACTAAAGCCGGCTCTAACTGTGCTTGTGTACTTAAACCTACCGCTATCGGAGCTAAAGCGCCAATGGTCCCCATAGAGGTGCCCATAGCTGTCGCCACTATGGCGGAAATCACAAAAAGGCCTGGCAATAAAAATTGGGCTGGGACTAAAGATAAGCCCGCATTGACTACTGCATCCACTCCACCTGTAGCCTGAGCTACTGTGGCAAAAGCGCCTGCGAGCAGGTAAATGATACACATGGTAATAATATTGCTATTGCCAGCGCCTTTGACCAACACCTCTATGGATTCCGTCAGTGGCGCTTTATACAGCCAAATCGCCAGCACCAAAGCCGGGATAATAGCCACAGGCCCGGGCAACTGATAAAAGGCATAATCAACCCCTTGTGACTGCAGGTATAAACCCGTGCCTAAAAACAAGGCAACAAACAGCAACAGCGGCAGCAAGGATAAACGGGCTTGCTGTTTTTGCGATAACGTCATGAGTTTTCCTCTAAACCTGATAGGTTTTAAAATTTTTCGGAATATAGAGACGTCCGGAAGTCCTGTCAAATAGTAAAGCTGACTAAGCTATAGCCAAAATCATAAAAGCCATTGCTTCAGGCCACTGGGATCAGAACACACCTGGCGTCTTATTCGCTTAAAACCAGCCTAACTGAATTCCGGCATTTTGCCTATGACAGAAGAAAAACCTAAAAGAAGCTTGAACTTAAAGCGTTTCAGGCCCATATAAACCAATGAATTTCTGTTTTACACACCGGAGCTACTATGTTCAATTTTTCTTACCAAAATCCAACCCGCATTGTGTTTGGCGATGGCCAAATCAGTCAGTTGAGCCAGTTGATCCCAACAGGCAGCAAAGTCTTACTGACTTATGGTGGTGGTTCTATTAAACAAAACGGTGTGTATCAGCAGGTGACAGATGCCTTAAAAGGTCATAGTTATCTGGAGTTCTCTGGTATTGAACCTAACCCAAGCCACGAAACCTTAAGCAAAGCTGTGGCCTTGGTAAAAGCTGAAAAAATCGATTTTATTCTGGCGGTAGGCGGCGGTTCAGTGGTCGATGGCAGCAAATACATAGCAGCAGCTGCACTGCTGGAACAGGACGGCTGGGCTATTTTAGAGAAAAAAGCCCGTATCAAAGCGGCATTGCCTTTAGGTTGTGTACTGACCTTACCTGCAACCGGCACTGAAAGTAATGCCAATGCGGTGATTACCCGTCAGAGTACTCAGCAAAAGCTGGCGTTTTCGCATCCGTCTGTCTATCCGCAGTTCGCCATTTTGGATCCAAAAGTCACGTACAGCTTGCCGGCAAAACAAATCTCTAATGGGGTAGTGGATGCCTTTGTCCATGTGATGGAGCAATACCTGACCTATCCGGTGAACGCAGCGGTGCAGGACAGATTTGCCGAATCTATTTTACAGGTGCTGATTGAAGAAGGGCCAAAAGCTTTAAATGAACCTGAAAATTACGATGTCAGGGCCAATGTGATGTGGGCAGCTACTATGGCGCTGAATGGTCTGATTGGGGTAGGTGTACCACAGGATTGGGCTACCCACGGTTTAGGGCATCAGCTCACAGCCTTGTATGGCTTAGATCATGCTCAAACTTTGGCTGTTGTGTTGCCAGCCTTAATGCAACAACAACGAGCCAGCAAACGTGACAAGTTATTACAGTACGCCAGCAGAGTCTGGGGTTTGCAGCAGCAGGATCCGGAGCGTCAGATAGATGAAGCTATTAGTCATACCCGGGCCTTTTTTGAGCAAATGGGGGTTCCAACCCGCCTGACTGCTTACGGACTACCGGCCTCTTCTGTGGATGAACTGATGGCCAAAGTGATGAGTCAGGGCATGGATAAGCTGGGTGAACATGGCGATATTGATTACAGCGCCAGCCGGGCTATTTTTACTGCTGCGGTTTAATTGGTAGGGCAGTTTGGTGTTGCATATCCATCCGGACTGCCGTTTAATAGCGCCCGAATAAACACAGCCACACAGGAATCACAGATGAGTACAGTAGGTATTTTAGGCGCCAACGGCCGCATGGGCAGAGCTTTAGTCAGTGTAGCTAAAGAACACCAATTGCCTATTCGTGCTGCTACTGTGCGTGCTGGTTCAAGCCTGACAGGTATGGATGCAGGCGAGTTGGCAGGTTGTGGCAAATTGGATCTGCCTTTTATTGAAACCTCAGCTGCGGCTTTTGCCTCTGCCGATATCTGGATTGATTTCACTATGCCAGAAGCCATGCTGCAGCATCTGGAGTTGGCTGTGCAGGCGAAAAAAGCGCTGGTGATTGGTGTCACAGGTTTAACTGACCAGCAGTATGAAGCAGTACAACAAGCCGCTTTGCATATCCCCATCATCTGGGCGCCGAATATGAGTGTGGGCGTCAATCTGCTGCTGCATCTGGTGCAAACCGCCGCTAAGGTGATGGGGCAGACCGCTGATATTGAAATTATTGAAGCACACCACAGATTCAAAAAAGATGCTCCTTCAGGCACAGCCATGGCGATAGGCCATCAGATTGCCAAAGCTTTGGATCGTAACCTGGCCGATGTGGCTGTTTATGGCCGAGAAGGGATCACCGGCGAACGTGAGCAAAAGACCATTGGTTTTGCGACTGTGCGCGGCGGCGACATCATTGGCGATCACACAGCGCTTTTTGCGGATCTGGGCGAACGACTGGAAATTACCCACAAAGCATCCAGCCGCAGCACTTTTGCGCAGGGCGCCTGGCGGGCCGCGCTTTGGTTGCAAAATAAACAGCCTGGACTTTATTCTATGCAACAAGTGCTGGGTTTAGCCGACTTAGCTTAACTTTTTGAGCAATATTTTATAAAAATGCGATCAAAGCGCCATTTTTATAAAATTTCAAAAAAGAGTTAGACCAAATAGCTCAAATCGCCTAGAATAGTCAGGTTTGCCTAAGCAAACTTGAATTCAAAAATTCTGGGTCAAAACGGGTGGTGAACTGCAATGTTTTTCCCCCGTTTTCTGCTGTTTGGAGGTTATTTTGACTAAGTCCGCCCTGCTCGTACTGGAAGACGGCACCGTATTTCGCGGTACAGCCATTGGCGCTGAAGGTATTTCTGTTGGAGAGGTGGTATTTAATACCTCGATGACCGGGTATCAGGAAATCCTCACGGATCCTTCCTATGCTGAACAAATCGTCACTCTGACATATCCTCATATTGGAAATACCGGCACAAACGATGAAGATGAGGAATCCGATAAAATCTGGGCCAAGGGCCTGATTATCCGTGACCTTCCTTTGTTAGCCAGTAATTTCCGTAATCAAGCCTCTCTTAGTCACTACCTTAGCTCCCGCAATATTTTAGGCATTGCCGATATAGACACCCGTAAACTGACCCGTCTTCTGCGCGAAAAAGGCGCACAAAACGGCTGCTTAATGGCGGGTGACAATTTAGATGAAAACAAAGCCTTAGAACTGGCCCGTGCTTTCCCTGGTTTGTCCGGTATGGATTTAGCGAAAGAAGTTTCGGTGAAAGAGTCCTATCAATGGACAGAAGGCAGCTGGACTTTAGGCCAGGGCTTTGCCAAACCAGATAATTCAGCTTTTCATGTAGTTGCCTACGATTTTGGTGTGAAACGTAATATTTTACGTATGTTGGCCGACCGCGGTTGCCGTTTAACTGTAGTTCCGGCTCAAACTCCCGCCAACGAAGTGTTAGCACTGAACCCGGATGGTATTTTCTTATCCAACGGTCCTGGTGATCCGGCACCTTGTGACTACGCCATTCAGGCCATCGAAACTTTCCTGACCACAGATATTCCTGTGTTTGGTATTTGTTTAGGCCACCAGTTACTGGCCTTAGCCAGCGGTGCTAAGACGATCAAAATGACAGTAGGTCACCATGGTGGTAATCATCCGGTGAAAAATCTGGACACCAACAAAGTGCTGATCACAGCGCAAAACCACGGTTTTGCCGTAGATGAAGCGACTTTACCTGCCAATGTACGCGCGACTCACAAGTCGTTGTTTGATGGTACTTTGCAGGGCATTCACCGTACCGACAAACCAGCCTTCAGTTTCCAGGGCCACCCGGAAGCCAGCCCTGGTCCACACGAAGCCAGTGAATTGTTTGACCACTTTATCGAATTGATGCAACAGCGTCAGGCTTAATTGAGATAAGAGAGACAGAGAATAGCTATGCCAAAACGTACCGATCTTAAAAGTATTCTTATCCTCGGCGCCGGTCCTATTGTGATTGGTCAGGCCTGTGAGTTCGATTATTCAGGCGCACAAGCCTGTAAAGCATTAAAAGAAGAGGGTTACCGCGTTATTCTGGTGAACTCTAACCCGGCCACTATTATGACAGACCCGGAAATGGCCGATGCGACCTACATCGAACCTATCCACTGGCAAGTGGTGGAAAAAATTATTGAAAAAGAACGTCCATGTGCGGTGTTACCGACCATGGGCGGTCAGACCGCATTAAACTGTGCGCTGGATTTAGAGCGTCATGGCGTACTGGCAAAATACAATGTCGAAATGATTGGCGCTACTGCTGATGCCATCGACAAAGCAGAAGATCGCAGCCGTTTTGATAAAGCCATGCGTTCTATTGGTCTGGCTTGCCCACGTGCAGGTTTGGCGCATTCGATGGAAGAAGCCTACGAAGTGCTGGAAAAAATTGGTTTCCCTTGCATTATTCGTCCGTCTTTTACTATGGGTGGTTCAGGTGGTGGTATCGCCTACAACCGCGAAGAATTTGAAGAAATCTGTACCCGTGGTCTGGATCTGTCTCCAACAAAAGAGCTGCTGATTGACGAGTCGCTGATCGGCTGGAAAGAATACGAGATGGAAGTGGTGCGTGATAAAAACGACAACTGCATCATCGTCTGTTCTATCGAAAACTTCGACCCTATGGGTGTACATACAGGTGACTCCATCACTGTAGCCCCGGCTCAGACCTTAACGGATAAAGAATACCAAATCATGCGTAACGCCTCTTTGGCAGTGTTGCGTGAAATTGGTGTGGAAACCGGCGGTTCAAACGTGCAGTTTGGTATTAATCCTGAAGACGGCCGTATGGTCATCATCGAGATGAACCCTCGTGTATCACGCTCTTCAGCTTTAGCTTCTAAAGCCACAGGTTTCCCTATTGCTAAAGTAGCAGCCAAACTGGCTTGTGGTTACACACTGGATGAACTGGCCAACGATATCACTGGCGGCAAAACACCAGCGTCGTTTGAACCAAGCATCGACTACGTTGTGACTAAAGTACCACGTTTTAACTTCGAAAAATTTGCTGGTGCCAATGACCGCTTAACCACTCAGATGAAGTCTGTGGGTGAAGTGATGGCGATTGGCCGTAACCAGCAGGAATCGCTGCAGAAAGCTTTACGCGGTCTGGAAATTGGTGTTTGTGGTTTAGATCCAATCATCGACATTCAAGCTCCAGAAGCCAAAGAGAAAATCATTCGAGAACTGCGTGAGCCTGGTTCACATCGTATTTGGTACATAGCTGATGCGTTCCGTATGGGCATGAGCATGGATGAAATCTATGCATTGACCAAAATCGATCACTGGTTCCTGATCCAGATTGAAGATCTGTTGAAAGAAGAAGCAGCTGTGCAGGCCGCTGGTTTTGCCGGTTTAGATGAAAAACGTTTAAAAGTACTGAAACGCAAAGGTTTTTCCGATAAACGACTGGCTGATTTGTTAGGTGTGGCTGAAGGTGAAGTCCGCAAAAAACGTCACAGCTTTGGTTTGCACCCTGTGTACAAAA
>CAMLSF010000043.1 GCA_946482615.1 uncultured Chromatiaceae bacterium
TGGTTGCAATCATCATTGGGGTTTTAACCTGTTGTGCTGTGTTCTTGATATTACGGGCCAGAACCTTTGCCGTGATGCTGGGGCTGACCATGTTGTCTTATGCCGTGAATTTATTCATTTTTGCCAGTGGTGGTTTAAAGATGGGGGCTGGCGCTGTACTGAAAGCCACAGAAGACTATGCCGATCCTTTGCCTCAGGCCCTGGTGTTAACCGCCATAGTGATTGGTTTTGCGATGACCGCCTTTTTGGTGGTGTTGTCTATCCGGGCCCGTGCTGATTTAGGTAATGATCATGTCGACGGCAAATTGCCTGTGGCGAAAAATACCCGGCAAGGGGCTTCGTCATGAACCATCTGATTATTCTGCCCATTCTCTGGCCTTTACTGGTGGCTTTGTTGACCATGCTGCCACCTTTTGATCAGAACTTATTTTTACGCCGCTGTTTAAGTGTAGGTGGTTCTGCTGTCTTGTTGCTGTTGAGTGTGCTGCTGGTGATGCAAAGCACGGACGGCCCGGCACAGCTGTATCAGCTGGGCAACTGGCCTGCGCCTTTTGGCATCAGCTTATTGCTGGATCAGGTCAGCAGTTTAATGTTGTGCCTGACTTCAGTGTTAGCTTTAGCGGCCAGTTTATATGCCAGCAGTGGTGAAGATGAAAACGGTCCTTTTTTCCATGCTTTATTACATTTCCAGCTGATGGGCATTAACGGTGCTTTTTTAACCGCTGACTTGTTTAACCTTTTTGTATTTTTTGAAGTGCTGCTCATTGCATCCTACTCCTTGTTGATCCATGGCGGTGGCAAAGCCAAAACCAAAGCTGCGGTGCATTATGTCATTCTGAACCTGGTAGGGTCAGCCTTGTTTTTGTTTGCGTTGGCGCTGATTTATGGTGCGTCTGGTACCTTAAGTATGCTGGATTTAGCTTCGAAAGTGGCGACCTTATCCGATACCCAGCTGCAGTTATTGCAGGCGGCCGTTGCGCTGCTGTTAGTGGTCTTTGGTTTAAAAGCTGCGGTGATGCCATTACATTTTTGGTTAGGCAATGCCTATTCCTCAGCCTCTCCGGCTGTGGCGGCTTTATTTGCCATTATGACCAAAGTGGGCATTTATAGCTTATTACGGGTTTTTGCTATGGTGCTGCAGGATGCAGGTTTTGTTGCCAGCTGGGTCTTCCCGGTGTTGTGGTGGACAGGCTTACTGACCATAGTGATGGGGGTTTTGGGTGTACTTGCCAGCGAAGACTTACGCAAAATGGCCAGCTATCTGGTGATAGTCTCTGTCGGCTCTTTGGTCGCGATTTTATCTTTGGGCACGCCGGAGTCGGTACAGGCGCTGCTGTATTATCTGCTGCACTCAACTCTGGCAACAGCAGCATTGTTTTTATTGGCAGATTTGATTGCGAATCAGCGTGGCAAGGCCGGTGACCGGCTGGTGAATGGCCGCAAAATTGCCCAACCAGTGTTATTGGGCACTGCTTTTCTTGTCGTGGCTCTGAGTATAGTGGGTATGCCACCCTTTTCTGGTTTTATCGGCAAGCTGTTGCTGCTGCAAGCCGTGCCTCAAGGCAGCACTATGTTGTGGTACTGGTCCTTTTTATTAGGCAGCAGCGTTTTATTACTAATAGCTTTGAGCAGGGCCGGCAGTATTTTGTTCTGGCAAGTCTCAGGCTCTGATGTAGAAGCCCGACTGGCGGGCGGGCGTCGCACTGGTGCTTTATTGCTGCTGGTTATCGCAAGCCCCTTGTTAAGCCTGTTTGCCGGACCTTTAACGGCCTGGTGTCAGGCTGCAGCTGCGCAATTACAGCACATTGCTAACCTAAGTCCGGGAGCCTTCTGATGTTGTCTTTGAAGAACTGGTGGCCAACCCCTGTCCGTAGCCTGTTTTTGTTTCTGGTCTGGTTATTACTGAATAACAGTGTGGCTTTGATCCATCTGTTTTTTGGCCTGTTGCTGGCCTGGTTGATCCCCTTACTTATCCATAAATTTCGTTTGATCCAGCCGGGTATTAAAAAGCCGGCTGTAGCTCTGCGTTATGGTTTGATGGTGTTGTGGGACATTCTTGTCGCGAACCTGCAGGTGATCGCTCTGGTGCTTGGTCCTAACAAAAAGCTAAGGCCTGCTTTTGTTTTAGTGCCGCTGGATTTAACTGATCCTCTGGCTATCACCATTCTGGCCAGCACAGTGTCTTTGACTCCTGGTACTGTCAGTGCTGATGTGTTACCACTGAATGCTAAAGGTGCAGAGCAGCGTTTTTTATTGCTGCACGTACTGGATTTAGCGGATGAAGCACAGCTGATTGAGCAGGTAAAGCAACGTTACGAAGCACCGTTAAAGGAGATATTTTAATGCTGACTTTAATACTGCAGTGTTGTTTTGTAGTGGTAGCTGTGGCTCTGCTGCTGAATTTGTATGCCGCTATTCGTGGCCCTTCAGTGGTGGATCGTTTGCTGGCATTGGATACCATGTATATCAACAGCATAGCGCTACTGCTGCTGTATGGGGTTTATCTGGGGACCAGTTTAAATTTTGAAGTGGCCTTGCTGATTGCCATGTTAGGTTTTGTCAGCACTGTAGCTGTGTGCAAGTTTTTACTGCGTGGCGACATCATTGAATGAGGAATAACAGATGAACATGACTGAATGGCTGGTGGCGTTGTTGGCTGTAGCAGGGTCCTTATTTGTGTTAATGGGCTCTGTCGCTCTGGTGAAACTACCGGACTTTTACACGCGCTTGCATGGTCCTACCAAAGCTACCACCTTAGGTTTGGGGGCTTTAGTGCTGGCTTCTATGGCTTATTTTAACTTCGTCAAAGGCGAGCTGAGCGTACAGCAATTGCTGATCGCGCTGTTTTTGTTTATCACTGCACCTATTACTGCCCATATGCTGATTAAAGCGGCTTTGCATTTAAAGCTGGAAGGGACAAGGCAGACATCAGGTAAAGACAAGGCCGGTCTTTAAGAGCTATTAGTTATCTTCGTCAAAACCGTTTTCAATCAAAGCCACTACAGCACTCAGTGCTTGTTGTGCCTGAGCACCTTGGGTACAGACTTCCAGTGTTTTGCCTTTGCTGCTGGCCAGCATCAACAACGCCAGTACACTGCTGGCATCAGCAATCTGGCCTTCCTGCTGTAATTCAATTCTGGCATCAAACTGCCGGCATAGCTGTACCAGTTTAGTCGCGGCTCTGGCATGCAAACCTAATTGATTGACTATAGTGACGGTTTTCTGAAATTTATCGGCCATGATGTCTCACCAGTTCGCGGTGTCTTATTTGTACGTCTTCACGTTGTAAACGGTAACTTTCGGCGAGAGATTCAGCGATATAAACAGAACGGTGCTGACCACCAGTACAGCCTATGGCTATGGTCAGGTAGCTGCGGTTATTACGTTCTAAATGCGGTAACCAGGTGCCGATAAATTGATTAATTTGCCAGATATACTGCGCCACTACAGCCTGGGATGACAGGTAGTTTTGTACAGGTTGATCCAGGCCTGTCAGAATTTTTAATTCAGGTTCCCAATGCGGGTTGGGCAAAAATCGGGCATCAAACACATAGTCGGCGTCTTTGGGAATACCATATTTAAAACCAAAGGATTCAAACAGGATCACTAAACGACCGGTCTTTTGGCCCAGGATACGTTCACGCAGCTGCTCAGCTAACTGATGTACGTTCAGCTCTGTGGTATCCAGGTATAAATCGGCACGGCTGGAAATAGGGTCCAGCAACTGCTGTTCGCGTTGGATGGCCTCATCCAACGACATGGCCTGATGCGACAGTGGATGCAGGCGCCGGGTCTCGCTGAAGCGTTTAATCAGGCTGGTATGGTCGGCGTCAAGGTAAAGAATGGTCAGGTCAACTTTGTGCGGCAGGTAAGACAGAATATCGGTCAGTTCATCCGGGTCTTGTGGCAGGTTACGCACATCTATACTGACGGCGACTCTTTCATATTGCCCCATCACTGCGTTGGCTAAAGTCGGCAGCAAATTGACAGGGATATTATCTACACAATAATAACCAAGGTCTTCCATCACGCGCAGGGCAACAGATTTGCCCGAGCCCGATCGACCACTGACGACCAGTAACTTCATTTTGCCATCGCCTGTTCAGCACCCACCATCAGCAACTGATACAAATCATGGCTGTTGGCACTGTGACGGATTTTTTTGGTGAAGTCTTTCTGACTGAGCATCCGCGCTATGCCGGACAGGGTAGATAAATGCGTCTGGCATTGATTTTCCGGGATCAGGATGGCACAAAAAATATCCACGGCCTGGTTATCAATAGCATCAAACTGTATTGGATCCTTGCTGACGACAAACACCAGCAAAGGGGTAGTGACATTTTTTAATTTGCCATGAGGAATAGCAATACCACCGCCAATACCTGTGGAACCGAGTTTCTCACGGCTCATCAGGGCTTCGAGTATGTTGTACTCAGGAACTTCCGGTAAACGCTGATGTGCCAGTTCAGCTATGTATTCCAGAATGCGTTTTTTACTATTAAAAAGGACCGCACTCTTGGTGCAGTCCTCCGATAACATTGAGCTCAGGTTCATAGTTTCAGAATCAATGACGAGAAATTTTCTCTTTATGTTTAATAACTTGGCGATCCAGTTTATCGATCAGCTGGTCTATCGCAGCGTACATATTTTCGTCTTCCGATACAGCAAATACTTCACCTCCGTTGAGGTGCAATTTAGCCTCTGCAATCTGCTTTAATTTTTCCACGTTCAGCACTACATGTACATTGTTAATATGATCAAAATGACGTTCAAGTTTGGAAAATTTGCTATCGACGTACTCTCTCAGTGCTTCAGTGATTTCTACATGACGACCAGTTAAGTTGATTTGCATAGACTCTTCCTTCTTAATAGAGCTGTTAAAGCAAGCTCTTGCGCTGATTAGACGGCGGAATAAACAAGGCTTCACGATACTTGGCAATGGTACGCCGTGCGACATTAATTCCTTGTTCTGACAGTATTTCTGCCATCCTGCTATCACTTAAAGGTTTGGCAGGATTTTCCGCCGCCACCAATTTTTTTATAAAGGCGCGGATCGCGGTGGAAGAACACTCACCGCCGCTCTCTGTACTTACATGACTGGAGAAAAAGAACTTAAGTTCAAATATTCCTCTGGGAGTGTGCATATATTTTTGTGTGGTTACACGGGAAATCGTTGATTCATGCATACCCACCATTTCTGCGACGTCGTTTAATACCATGGGTTTCATGGCTTCTTCGCCATGCTCAAAAAAAGCCTGTTGTTGCTGCACTATGCAGTTGGCTACTTTGAGTAAGGTTTCATTACGGCTTTCCAGACTTTTTAAAAACCACTTGGCTTCCTGCAAATGGGAACGAATAAACTGACCATCGGATGCATTTCGGGCATTACGTGACATAGCGGCATATTGTTCGTTAATTCTGATCTTTGGCATTGCATCAGGGTTTAACTCGACCATCCAGCGTCCTTTGATTTTTGCCACTGACACATCAGGGATCACATAGGACTGTTCTTGTCGAATCACATCTGCCCCTGGTCTTGGGTTCAGGCTGTGAATAAGCCGCATCACTTCTTTTAAGTCGTCTTCTTTAAGTTTAGTCACACGCATCAGAGAACGGAAATCTCTGTTGGCTAAAAAGTCTGTATATTCTTTAATAATATGCCGGGTTTCGGCCAGATAAGGGGTTTTGGGATCAAACTGGCGCAGCTGCACCAATAAAGATTCCTGAATACTGCGGGCGCCGACCCCTACAGGGTCAAATAACTGGATGCGTTTGATCACAGCTTCTACTTCGTCAGCTTCTACCTCCGGCATGCCCAAAGATTCGAGAATTTCGTCAGCATCTATCGTCAGTAAACCATTTTCGTCTATAGCTTCGATAATAATTTCGGCTATGGCACGGTCCGTGTCGGAAAAGGGAGTTAACTGCATTTGCCAACGTAAATAATCCTGCAGGGTTTCGCTGGTTTCGCCCTGAAATACCGTGTCTTCATCGCCGTTGAAGTTATTGGCTCCGGCCACTGGGGCTGCGCTGACTAAGTCATCCCAATGACTGTCCAGTGGCAAATCTTCTTTGATATTTTGCTCGGACATCGCTTCGCTGCTGTCCTTGACCTCTGGCTCGTAGTGCTCATCATGGCTGCTGTCGTAATCCGGGGCGTCAAACTCGGCACCATGATTTAACTCTTTGGAGGAGGGTTCCTGAAACACTGCATAGTCATCTTCAGCTTCAAGCAAAGGATTAGCATCCAGTGCTTCCTGAATTTCCTGTTGCAGTTCAATGGTAGATAATTGCAGCAGTTTAATTGCTTGCTGCAATTGCGGAGTCATTGTGAGCTGCTGACCAAGACGAAGTTGCAGAGACGGTTTCATGTACTTCTTATTTTCTCCAAACAACCCTATTCGGATCTTGTTTTAAACTATAACCTGAATTGCTCACCAAGGTAGACATCACGGACTTGTTGGTTTGCTAAAACCTCAGTCGGGGTACCTGCAGCAATCAGTTCTCCATGACTTACAATATAGGCAATTTCACAGACATCAAGAGTTTCGCGCACATTGTGGTCGGTGATCAGCACCCCTATACCTCTTTGGCACAGATGCTGAATAATTTTTTTAATATCTAACACTGAAATAGGATCTACACCAGCAAAAGGTTCATCCAGCAGGATAAATGCCGGATCAGCGGCCAGCGCCCTGGCTATTTCTACCCGCCGACGTTCACCGCCTGATAAACTCATGCCCAGACTGTTACGAATATGTCCTATATGGAATTCATCTAACAGCGCATCGGCTTTTTCTTCACGCTGCTCTTCGGTTAAATCTTTACGATGCTGCAAAATGGCCAACAGATTATCGTATACCGTCAGTTTGCGGAATATTGAGCTTTCCTGCGGCAGGTAGCCAATGCCAGAACGGGCGCGGGCATGAATAGGATCAAAGGTGATCTCTTTACCATCCAGCGTGATTTGGCCTTTATCGGACGGCACTAAGCCAACAATCATATAAAAAGTCGTGGTTTTTCCAGCGCCGTTTGGGCCCAATAAACCTACAATCTGACCGGCATTCACTTCCAGGCTAACGTCTTTGACCACCTGACGGCCTTTATAACTTTTGGCCAGATGGGACGCGACTAACTTCATTATTCTTTTCCTTCCGGGCTGAACACTGTGGTCACGCGTTCAGTTTTTTTACCGTCTGACTCCGCTTCCAGCTCTTGTTTTTCAAGGTTGTATTTAATGACTGCACCTTGCACCATACTGCCATTCTGACTGAGTTCGGCATTACCTGTCAGGATCAGTGTACCTTTGGCCACATCGTAGCGGATTTCATTAGCACTGGCTTTGATTGGCTTTTCGCCGTCGAGCATTTGGGAATAGGTGGCTGGTTGGCCAGACGCGATAAATACCTCTTTGCCTTTGCCTGCACTGGCAATGACTTCCAGCTTGTCGGCTTCAATCAATAAGCTGCCTTGTTCCACTTTAACGTTATCCACAAAGGTCATGACTTTGTCTTTGATCGAACCAAACTGGCGGTCAGAAGCGACCTGAATTTCTTTTTTGAAATCGTCAGGTCCAGCCTGAATGACGCCACTGAATGCCAGAGCGATACTCAATAAAATAATGTTACTTTTCATTGTAATAAACCGTTTTAGTGTGCTGTTTCAGCTCTATATTCTGTGCGTTTAAATCGGCCAGCATACCCTGGCCTGTGATCTGGAAACCCAGTCCAAAAATCCGCACTTGTTCGCTTGATTGCAGCGTATTGTTGTTGAACAGAAGCTCAACTGCATTGGTTTCTATTCGGGTAAAAAGTGGGTCTGTTGCCATATTGCGCAGTTCCACTCTTTGTTCAAGAATAAGTTTATCGTCAGGATAAAGCACAGCCTGTTCGCTTGTCACTTGCCATAATGGCACTTTTTCCTGATAAATGGTGTAGATAGGGAAATCAAACTGCAAAAAACCAAAACGCTCGAAGTGTTCCATCCGCTGTGCCCGGATTAAATCTGACAGGTGGCCTTCTTTATCATAAATCATCCGGGTCAGATCCTGTGCCACATAGTCAGGTTGATTGTCCTGATTGGCCGGAGTGCCACTCTGCTCCTGATCCAGCAGTTGCCAGCTGTAAAAACCAGCAGCGGCGGCCACAATCAGCACTAACCAGAGGAATTGACGGATCATGTACTACTTCCTGAAAATTCAGCAAATTTGCCCTGACAGGTCAAAAGCAAATCGCAAAGTTCGCGCACTGCACCAAAACCACCTGGTAATTTACAACTGTAGTCTGCATGCAACGCAAGATAAGGATGAGCGTCCTGCACCGCCACACTTAAACCACAGTGTTGCATCACAGCCCAATCTGCTAAGTCATCACCAATGAAGGCAATTTGTGATGCTTCGAGTGCCAGTTTCTGCCGGAGTTCAGCAAAAGCGGCCAGTTTATTTTCCTGTCCCTGATAAATATAAGGCACAGTTAAGGAGGTCATACGTTGCTGCACTATCTCTGAGCGGCGGCCCGTAATCACAGCCACTTCAATACCAGCGTGACGCAAAGCTTTGATGCCATAACCATCCCGGGTATGGAAAGCTTTGAGCTCTTCGCCCTGATTACCTAAATAAATCCGGCCATCGGAGAATACACCATCTACATCACAGATCAGTAAACGGATCTGCTGAGCTTTGTGTTCCAGCTCCGGACTGATGGCCTGATACATTTGAGCAAATAAAGACGACATTAAAGCACCCCGGCTTTTAATAAATCATGCATATTCAGAGCGCCTACAGGTTGGTGTTGCTCGTCGACTACAATAAGACCGTTAATTTTACGTTGCTCCATCACCTGCAAAGCTTCCGCTGCCAGCATAGCAGCTTTAGCTGTGATACAGTTTCTGGTCATCAGGCTGGCAATACTGGCTTTGTGCAGATCAACTTGCTGATCCAAAACCCGGCGTAAATCACCGTCGGTAAACAGGCCTGTCAGTTTGCCAGAGTCATCGACTATTGCTGTCATTCCTAAACCTTTGCGTGATATTTCCAGCAGTGCTTCTTTCAGGCTGACCTGTTGGTGCACCACAGGCAGCGCTTCGCCACTATGCATCACATCTTCCAGTCTTAACAACAGGCGACGGCCTAAGCTGCCACCCGGATGAGATAAAGCAAAATCATCGGCAGAAAAGCCCCTTACATCTAAAAGTGCCACTGCTATCGCATCCCCCATAGCTAAGGTAGCTGTAGTGCTTGCGGTGGGAGCCAAACCTAAAGGACAAGCCTCCTGTTCAACCCTGACGCACAGATGCACGTCGGATAAAGTAGCTAAAGTCGATTCGGGGCGGCCTGTCATGCTAATCATTTTGATACCACGACGTTTCAGCACAGGCACTATCGTCAGAACTTCCGCTGTTTCACCTGAGTTAGAAATGGCAAGCACCACATCATCCTGAGTGATCATGCCCAAATCACCGTGGCTGGCTTCTGCCGGATGAACAAAAAAAGCAGGTGTGCCGGTGGAAGCCAAAGTGGCGGCAATTTTATGCGCTATATGGCCGGATTTTCCCATACCAATGACGATGACCCGGCCTTTGCAGTCATACATCATCTGACAAGCCAGATTAAAGCTCTCGTCTATATAAGCGGCCAGTTGGGTGACTGCTGTTGCTTCAATCTGTAATACCTGCAGAGCCTGAGGGCGAAAGTCCAGAGTCATGCAAAAATCCCCATTTACCATTTAATAGCCATTGCCAACTTATTTGGATCTGTAGTTCTGTGGAAAGGATCCAGTAAGAGAATCTGCGTGATTATCTATACCTGTTGTTTTGGGTGCTATGTGCAAAACCAATAACTTAGGATAGAGAGAGCTGAAATATTAAGCTGCGATTCATTTTCAGCGCGGCACACTTTGTACCTGTACACAGAGGCTGATATTTTCGTGCTTATCTGACCTAAATGCAAAAGATTACGTAAAACAATCAAATTATTCTGTTTTTGCAATCAGTTGTTACTATTTTTTATAAGGTTGTTGCGGCGAAAAACCTATACAATAGCAGGCCTCTGTAAATCCGCTTCGCTTGAAGTCGCTGTTGTGCCTAGGTATATTGCGCGCCTTTAATTTTAGCGATATGCGCTACCGTTTTTTATCAATGAGGATCAACGTGTCAGATATTCTGGTAGACATTCAGCACCTGACGTTCAAACGTGGTGACCGTGTGATCTATGATGACATGAGCATGCAGTTTCAGCGTGGCAAAGTCACCGCCATTATGGGGCCCAGCGGTATTGGTAAAACCACATTACTGCGTCTGATTGGTGGGCAACTCAAACCTGAACAGGGCAAAATTCTGATCAATGGTCAGGATATTCCGCAGCTTAATCGCAAAGACTTGTATAAGGCCCGGCAAAAAATGAGCATGTTGTTCCAAAGTGGAGCCCTGTTCAGTGATATGTCGGTGTATGACAATGTAGCTTTCCCTATTCGCGAGCATACCCGTTTGCCGGAAGAGATTATCCGCCTGATGGTGCTGATGAAGTTAGAGGCTGTGGGTTTACGTGGCGCTCGCGATTTAATGCCGGCAGAGCTCTCTGGTGGTATGGCCCGTCGCGCTGCTCTGGCCCGTGCTATCGCTTTGGATCCACAACTTATTATGTACGATGAGCCTTTTGCAGGACAGGATCCTATTTCTATGGGTGTGATAGTCCGTTTGATCCGCTCGCTGAATAACGCTTTAGGCTTGACCTCTGTAGTTGTTTCACACGATGTGAATGAAGTGATGAGTATTGCGGACTATGTGTATGTGGTCGCTGAACAAAAAGTCATAGGGCAAGGTACGCCAGATGAACTTCGTGCTCATCCTTCTGCCTTAGTACAGCAATTTTTACAGGGACAGTCCGATGGTCCTGTGCCTTTCCACTTTAAAGCAGCCAGTTACAGTGCTGAATTAATGGAGTTAGCGAAGTGATAGTGGATAAGTTACAGCAACTTGGACAACACAGTATTGCTAAAATCCAGGGCATGGGCCGTGCAACTTTAATGTTGTTTGGTGCTTTGATCGCCTGGCCAACCCCGCGCAAAAGCTTTCCTTTATTAGTGAAGCAATTGTATGTCGTAGGTGTGTTGTCTTTACTCATTATTCTGGTGTCGGGTTTGTTTATCGGTATGGTGCTGGCGTTACAAGGCTACACAGTGCTGTCTAAATTTGGCGCAGAACAAATGTTAGGGCCATTGGTGGCCTTGAGTTTATTGCGCGAGCTTGGCCCGGTTGTTACCGCATTACTATTCGCAGGCCGGGCAGGCAGTGCTTTAACTGCGGAAATAGGTCTGATGAAAGCCACTGAACAGTTGTCGGGGATGGAAATGATGGCGGTGGATCCGTTGCGCCGTATCATAGCGCCGCGCTTTTGGGCAGGCGTGATCAGTATGCCATTATTGGCCTTGATCTTTACTGCTGTAGGTATTTTAGGTGGTCATCTGGTCGGTGTGGATTGGTTGGGAGTAGATGGTGGCGGTTATTGGTCTGCAATGCAGGCAAACGTCGATTTCCAGCAGGATATTCTGAATGGTGTAATTAAAAGTGTAGTCTTTGCCTTGATTGTGACCTGGATAGCCTTACATAAGGGGTTTGATGCAGTACCCACTTCGGAAGGCATCAGTCAGGCGACCACACAGACAGTAGTAACCTCTTCTTTAGCGGTCTTAGGTTTTGACTTTATATTAACAGCTGTAATGTTTGGTGGATAAAAAATGACATCTCGCAAAATCGAAGTGTTGGTGGGCCTGTTTGTAGCTCTGGCTATAGCTGCTTTTTTGTTGTTATCTCTGAAAGTGGCCAACAGCGGGATGACGGGCTCAGGTGAAACTTATATGTTGTATGCCAAGTTTGAGAATATTGGCGGCTTAAAAGTACGCTCGCCTATTAAGGTGGGGGGCGTGGTCGTAGGCCGGGTGCGTTCTATTGAATTGGATACGGAAGAGTATTCACCCGTAGTGGCGATGGAAATTGACAGTCAATACAACAATTTCCCTGAAACCAGTTCAGTCGCTATTTTGACCTCAGGTTTATTGGGGGAACAGTATCTGGGATTACAACCTGGTTTTGTGGACGAAACAGTCACCATTCTGAAAAGTGGTGATTATGTGGAAGACACCAAGTCGGCTATCGTACTGGAAGAGTTAATTGGCCAGTTCTTATTTAACAGAGGAAGTAACTAAGCATGAAAAATTTGCTGGTAAAAATCGCAGCTACTGCGTTGATCTCTTTGGGGTTAGTTGCTCAGGCTGGCGCCGTTGAAGTGAAAACATATGATGACCCGTACAAAATGATTGAAGCTGTGGCGGATCAAACTTTCCGCCGCATCTCTGCTGATCAGCCGATGATCCAAAAAGATCTGGAACATTTACGGGTGATCGTTAATGAGGAGTTGGTGCCTTACATTGACAGCCGTTATGCAGCCTTCCGTGTGATAGGGAACTACATTAAACAAACCAAACCAGAAGAGCGCGATGCTTTTGTCGTGGCCTTTAAAGACTACATGGTGGCAACCTATGCTGGTGCATTGACTCAGTATAAAAATCAAAAAGTGATTTTTGAACCTGCCAAAACCGTAGGCAGTCAGAATATTGTGACCATCAAAACCCGCGTGATTGATCCGGGCAAGCCTGATATCAATATCGAGTTTAAACTGCGTCGTGCTAAAGATGCACAGAACTGGCAGGTATTTGACATGGTCGCCGAAGGTATTTCTCTGCTGGACAGCAAAAGAGCAGAATTAGGTAACCTGATTCGTCAGCAAGGTTTGGCCAGCGTCACAGCATTGTTAGTGGAAAAATCAAAAGCTCCTATCACAGCTCCTTTGCAGGGTAATGATGCTAAAAATTAGTCAGCAAGAACAAACACTGTTTTTTGCCGGTGCTTTGGATCGGCAAACTGTGCCAACCCAGTGGCCATTTAAGTTATTAAAAAAGCTAAATGGCACTGTAGTGTTTGATTTCAGTGAATTGGCTTTGGTAGACACAGCTGGGCTTGCCTGGTTACTGCATCAGGTGGCGCAGGCGACTAAGCTGGGATTGCAGATCCAAATGCGTCATGTGCCGGAGCAGTTAATTTCTCTGGCACAATTGTCAGATGTGTTGGCTTTGTTGCCATTAGAAAAAAAGGATATAGGCCATGCAGTGTAATGAGATTGAACAGCTATTAACTGAAGAACTGAAACTGGCTGAAGTCTATGTCAAAGCTGAAGGCAATCATTATGCTGTGACTGCGATAGGTGACTGTTTTGACGGTGTGAGCCGGGTAAAACAGCAACAAATGATTTATGCCCCTTTGATGGCTGCCATTGCGGATGGTAGTATTCACGCCGTTTCGATAAAAACCTTCACGCCGACCCAATGGCGCCGTGAAAAATTACTTAACCCACCTGTATAGTAGTTAAAGATGCAACAATTTCTGGTTTCAGGCGGCGCCACTTTAAAAGGTGACGTTGTTATTTCCGGCGCTAAAAATGCCGCACTTCCTATTTTATTTGCCACTATTCTGGCAGAACAGCCATCGGTACTGAGCAATGTTCCTGTATTAAAAGACATTGATACCACCTTTAAATTGTTGCGTATTTTTGGCGCTGAAGTCAGCCGTGACGACCATCAGGTGACAGTAGATGCAACTGCTATTCACAGTCAGATGGCGCCGTACGAGCTGGTAAAAACCATGCGTGCTTCTATTCTGGCATTAGGGCCTTTATTGGCCCGTTTTGGTCATGCCGAAGTGTCGTTACCTGGTGGCTGCGCTATTGGCGCTCGTCCGGTGAATCTGCATATAGATGGTTTACGCAAAATGGGTGCAGAGATCACAGTGGAAGCCGGTTATATCAAAGCCAAAGCACCCCGCTTACATGGTGCCCATATTTTTATGGATATGGTCAGTGTCACAGGCACTGAAAACCTGATGATGGCCGCTGTGCTGGCGGATGGTTTAACCATTATTGAAAACGCTGCACGTGAGCCTGAAGTGGTGGACTTAGCCAAGTATCTGATCGCTATGGGCGCAGACATCCAGGGCGCTGGCACAGACACTATCCGTATCACAGGTAAAGAAAAGCTTCATGGTGCACATCACACTGTATTACCTGATCGTATTGAAACCGGCACCTTTTTAGTGGCAGCCGCTGTGACTGGTGGTGACGTGACTTGCTTAAACGCATCGCCAGCTGAGTTGGAAGTGGTGCTGGAAAAGCTGCGGGAAGCGGGTGCTGAAGTCAGCTCAGGACCAGACTGGATCCGTCTGAATATGGCTGGCCGTACTTTAAAATCAGTGAATGTAAAGACTGTTCCTCACCCGGGTTTTCCGACTGACATGCAAGCACAGTTTACTGTATTGAATGTGGTGGCCGAAGGCGTGGGTATGGTCACTGAAACCATCTTCGAAAATCGTTTTATGCATGTGCCTGAATTACAACGTATGGGCGCAGATATTCAGCTGGAAGGCAATACAGCGCTGATTAAGCATACAGATAAACTGATGGGCGCTCAGGTGATGGCCACCGATTTACGGGCTTCTGCCAGTTTAGTGATTGCGGGTCTGGTCGCTGAAGGTGAAACAGTAGTAGATCGTATTTATCACATCGACCGTGGTTACGAGCAGATTGAGCATAAACTGAAAGGCTTAGGTGCCAATATTCAGCGGATTAATGCTCCGGCCTGATGCTGTTCTGAGTAGATATAAAAAGCCAGCGGGATTTCCACTGGCTTTTTTATTTGTAGTTCGTCTAGTTGAGCTCGCGTATTACCACTGGTACTTTCAGATTTTTACCTTGCCGGTCAATCGACATTTGTAAGGTGGTATCTGGTGATGTTTCTGCGATCAAATCCAGAGCATGGTGCACGCTGGTTAAAGTGACGCCATTTATTTGCTGTAATATATCTCCAACTTCCAGACCTGCTATGGCTGCCGGGCTCAAGGGTTCAATGGCCGTGATCTTCACTCCGAATAAAGTTTGGGCTGTGGATATCATCGGATCACCGGCCTGATTGACCACAGGATCACCGCTGACTCCTAAATAGCCCCGGATCACCCGGCCATGCTGAATCAGTTTCTGCAGCACATTACTGGCTAACCTATAGGGCACCGCAAAAAATATCCCCTGAATATCCTGATTACGCTGACGTTGGAAAGCTGCGGTATTAATACCGACCAATACACCGTTACTGTTAATTAACGCGCCGCCAGAATTGCCTGCGTTAATAGCCGCATCCATTTGCATAAAGTCGGCATAACCATTGGCAGGGCTTAAGCCTGCACGTCCTGTTGCACTGATCACACCCTGAGTAATAGCCTGGCCTAAATTAAAAGGGTTACCTATAGCGAGCACAACATCGCCGACCTGAGGCTCTAAACTGGCATCCTGAGGGATAACAGGAAGGTTATCTGCTTCGACATACAACACCGCCAGGTCAGTTAATTGATCCTGACCAATCAGCACAGCGTCAAAGACCCGGCCATCCTGCAATGCCACAGAGATTTGATCCGCACCATAGACCACATGGTAGTTGGTCAGCACATAACCCTGAGCATTCATAATGACACCTGAACCCAGTTCCTGCCGCTCAATAGTGCGACTTTGGTAAGAGCGGGGATCCTGGGTGGTACTTTTAGTGTAAACATTCACCACTGCAGGTGCTGCGGCGCGAACAGCCTTAGAATAAGAAACGGGGGCGGGCAAAGATTCTTTTTGCTGCCAAAAATTCAGGTTCAGTCCTGGTTCCTGGTTGAAAAATACCAGCCACAGCATGGCGATTGCCAGGCCATAAGCGACACTTTTTAATAGACTTATCAGCAGTTTGGGCACAGGAAGAAATTAAGAAACTAAAGGATTTTGCAAGCATAACACTAAAACAGAAGTTGCAGTAGCAAGCCTGTGGCTTGCTACTGCAAAAAGTTAACGTATTAATACATAAAGAATACGTTCGCCACGTTGAACCTGCAGCGCTATCACACCTGAGCTCTTGCCCAGAATATCGCGCAGTTCTTTGGTGGTGGTTACACGGCTGCGACTGACGCCTACAATGACATCACCTTTTTCCAGCCCTAAAGCTGCAGCAGGTGAACGTGCGGCAACATCATTGATCACTATGCCTGGTTCTCCGTCCGGAGTTTTACCATCACTTAAGCTGGCCCCTTCCAGCATAGGATGTAACACTTTGGCTTCTGCTGTGGTCGCTTCGGCGGCTTCCAGCGTGACTTTCACCGTCATAGTTTTGTCTTCGCGCAGAATACCCAAAGTAATTTCCTTTCCTACACCTAAAGTAGCAATTTTGGCGCGGATTTCAGTAAATGAATCAATCTGTTTACCATTCAGATGCGTAATAATGTCACCACTTTTGAGGCCTGCTTTGTCCGCAGCCGAACCTGGGATCACTTCCTGCACCCAACCGCCTTTATTGGCTTTCACTTTCATCGCCTTAGCGATTTCAGCATTTAAATCACCACCCCGCACACCTAAAGCACCACGCCGCACTTCACCGTATTCAATAAACTGCGCGACCAGATTTTTCATCATATTGGCGGGGATGGCAAAGCCTATACCTATGTTGCCACCGTTCGGGCCAAGAATGGCAGTATTAATGCCGATTAGCTCACCCTTCAGGTTGACTAAAGCACCACCCGAGTTACCGCTGTTGATGGCAGCATCAGTCTGGATAAAGTCTTCATAACCTTCGATACCTAATCCGCCGCGGCCTAGGGCGCTAACTATACCTGAAGTCACGGTTTGGCCTAAGCCAAAAGGGTTGCCTATAGCAACAGTAAAATCACCCACTTTTAAAGCGTCTGAGTCGGCCAATGCAACCTGCTTCAGATCTTCAGCTTCGATTTGCAGCAGGGCGATATCGCTCTCTGGATCTTCCCCTATTTTTTTCGCTTTATAAGTGCGGCCGTCTTTTAAGGTCACCTGAATGTCAGAGGCTTCGTTGATCACATGATGGTTAGTGACTACATAGCCTTTTTTTGCATCGATGATCACACCTGAGCCCAAACCACGGAAAGGTTGTTCCTGACGTAACTCACCACCACGCCCCAAAAACTGTTCTAAAGCACCAGGCAAACGCTGACGGACTTCACGGCTACCTGCCACTGAGATATTTACAACGGCCGGAGTCACATTCTCCAGCATAGGAGCCAGGCTTGGCATTTCCTGATCGCCGGCACCAAAAAATGGCAGCTTGGCTTGAGCTGGCGCAGGCTGCGCCAGCAGAAAGGCGGCTAAAATACTGATAGACACTAAAGATAACTGCGACTTCATATAGGTAATGCTCCTTCGTACAGATGACGCCACTAAGAATGCTTTACCAGTCGAAAAGTTCAGTTGTCCGATGAGTTTCGTTCAGTTTTATTTTTCATTAAGCCACTGGCGGTATTGGAATAATCCAATGGCTGGTAGGATGGTTCATCCTTCACTTTACGACGCTCATCCAGCTTGTGGATCGACTGGCGTATTTGTGCCGTAGTATCGGCCGCGAAATAATTCAGCTCGCTACGGTTGTCAAAGGTTGGTCTTTCGATCAACTGCATCTTGGTCTGAGCCATATGGCGGGCAATTTTTTCGTAGTTCTCATGAAGCTGGCTCATCAATAGATGAGTCGTTTCCACATGTTCTGTCACGTCGCTACGATATTGCTGCAGCTGTTGTTTGGTTTCGTTTAACTCCACTTGCAGTTTGCTTTGATTAAATTGGCGCAAACAGTACAAGCGGGTTGCCACTATGCCAACCACTAAGCCAGCTACTAACCAGGCCAAGGCAAAAGTAACAGTCATAACAACTCCTGAAAAATTAGTTAGTTCAACAATAGTTTAACCTATCTTCTTATCCAGAGTGGTAAGGCATGTTACTATTACGACCATTATTTAGGGTTAATTGGCTTATTTTTCAATATCCGGCATGACTACACCACTGCAAAAATATCAACAAGACCTCCAACGTGAAGATTTTCTGTTTGATGCCGCCCAACAACATGCTGTACAGCAGCTGGAACGTCTGTATCAGCAATTTGTGCAGGACAAACCGGTCAAACAAGGTTTCTTCGATAAATTGCTGGGCAAAAAAATGGAAATAAAACCATTGAAGGGGCTTTATTTCTGGGGCGGGGTAGGCCGCGGCAAAACCTATCTGGTGGATACCTTTTACGAATGCCTGCCGACAACCCGAAAACTACGTATTCATTTTCACCGATTTATGCACAAAGTGCATCAAGAGCTGAAATCTCTGCCTGGGGTGTCCGACCCGTTAAAAATTGTGGCCGATCGCTTTAAAGCTGAAACGGACATTTTATGTTTTGACGAGTTTTTTGTGTCCGACATCACAGATGCGATGATTTTAGGCACGCTGATGCAGGAGCTGTTTGCCCGGGGTATTACACTGGTGGCAACCTCCAACATTGAGCCTGACGGTTTGTACCGCAACGGTTTGCAGCGTGCGCGCTTTCTGCCTGCCATCGACTTAATTAAACAGCATACGGACATTGTTAATGTGGATAGCGGTATAGATTACCGGCTGCGTACTTTAACTCAGGCTGAGATTTATCATTCGCCGCTGGATAAAAAAGCTGACTGCAATCTGGCGGAATACTTTCTGGCCTTGTCGGTTGAACCGCGGCAGGAGCAAGCTCAGATTGAAATTGCCGGCCGTACTTTAACCAGTCGCAAAGAAGCGGATGGCATTATCTGGTTTGATTTCTCTGAACTTTGTGAAACGGCCCGCAGTCAGTACGATTATATGGAACTGAGTAAGTGTTATCACACTGTATTGCTGTCCAACGTGACACAAATGGGGCAGACCCGGGATGATGTCGCCAGACGTTTTATTGCGCTGGTTGACGAGTTCTATGAACGCCATGTCAAACTGATTATTTCCGCTGCTGTGCCTATGGAACAACTTTATACAGAAGGCATTTTATCCTTTGAATTTAAGCGCTGTTTAAGCCGGCTGCAGGAGATGCAATCGCACGATTATCTGGCCAAACAACATTTACCGTAATTTTTTCTGTAAATGGCTGTTTTTTATCATTGGTTACTATATAATCCGCGGCCGGCCCACGTTACAGCCTGAAATTGCCGTAGCCTGGCAGTTTATGTACTCGAAGGGGTGCGATAAGCGACACAATGAAGATTGTGTTAGGTGTAACAGTGTTATTTTTTTTGGGTAGTTTTTAGATGAAAACTTTTACTGCTAAGCCAGAAAGCGTGCAACGTGACTGGTTCGTTGTTGATGCAACAGGTAAGACACTTGGTCGTATCGCAACTGAGATCGCTCTTCGTTTACGCGGAAAGCACAAGCCAGAGTACACTCCACACGTTGACACCGGTGATTACATCATCGTTGTAAACGCTGACAAAGTGACAGTCACTGGTAACAAAGCAAAAAACAAAATGTACTACTCTCACAGTGGTTTCCCAGGTGGTATCAAAGAAATTAACTTTGAAAAACTGCTGGTTAAGAAGCCGGAGATGGTATTGGAAGCAGCCGTAAAAGGTATGTTGCCAAAAGGTCCTCTGGGCCGCGCTATGTTCCGTAAGTTAAAAGTATATGCAGGCGCAGAGCATCAACATGCTGCTCAGCAACCGCAAGTTTTAGATATCTAATCGGAGCAGAACATGGCAACTAATCAATATTACGGTACTGGTCGTCGTAAGACCTCTACAGCTCGTGTATTCATCAAAGCAGGTTCAGGTAACATCGTTATCAACCAACGCTCTATCACTGAATACTTCGGTCGTGAAACTGCTCGTATGGTTGTAATGCAGCCATTAGAGTTAGTGGAAATGGTAGGCAAGTTTGACTTATACGTCACTGTTAAAGGTGGTGGTATTTCTGGTCAGGCTGGCGCAATCCGCCACGGTATCACCCGCGCTCTGATGGAGTTCGACGAGTCTCTGCGCCCTGCATTACGTAAAGCTGGTTTCGTCACTCGTGACGCCCGTAAAGTTGAACGTAAGAAAGTGGGTCTGCATAAAGCTCGTAAGCGTCCACAGTACTCAAAACGTTAATTCGTTTTTTGTTGCAAAAAACCCGGTCTTGTACCGGGTTTTTTATTACCTGATTTTCATCGTCTGATCCGGATAGAACGTCCTTCGTTACTTGCAGACAGATGCAGCGCCTGAGGTTGCAGTGCTTCGGCAAAGTATTTTTTCCCCCTCTGGAGTGCCTCATCTTGCGCCTGATCATGACAGAAATGTCTTTTTCAGGTTAAAACATGGTGATGCAAAGTTTTACTGACTATTCTGGTTTCGTATTTCGTCGAAAAACTGGTGTCAGAACAAAGAGAATTCGGCTAAATCCTTGTGTAAAGCAGGGCTTTTCATTATGATCCGCCGTATTTTTCAACTTATAATAATCGCTGTAATTCAGCCGCTTAAAATATCAACATTTAAGCGTTTAACGTGGAGATGAGTGGATGAGCAATGCGCCTGTAGATCATGGTCGCCGTCGCTTTCTGACCATAGCAACTTCTGTAGTTGGTGGGGTTGGTGCGATCGGAGCTGCTGTTCCCTTTATTGCTTCCTGGAATCCGAGTGAAAAAGCTAAACAGGCAGGTGCTCCAGTCACCGCTGATATTAGCAAACTCGAAGACGGGCAGTTAATTCGGGTCGAGTGGCGGGGCAAGCCGGTGTGGATCGTGAAACGGACGCCAGCCATGCTGGAGAGTCTGACTAAAGCTGTAGATAAACTTCGTGACCCTGCTTCTGAAGAACCGCAACAACCTGATTACGCTAAAAATGATCATCGTTCGAAAAAGCCTGAGATTTTTGTCGCTGTAGGTATCTGTACTCACCTGGGTTGCTCTCCAACCTACATCATGAAAGATTTTGAAGCTCAGGTAGAAGGCATTCCTTCCGGTTTCTTCTGTCCATGTCACGGTTCTACTTATGATATGGCTGGTCGGGTGTTCTCTGGTGTTCCGGCACCTAAAAACCTGATGATCCCACCTTATATGTTTGTCGATGACAGCACTATTCTGATTGGTGCAGATGAGGGGACAGCTTAATGTTTAAAAACTTTATGAGCTGGATTGAGTACCGCATGCCATTTATGGAGAAAATGAATCTCCATGTGATGCAGTACCCAGCGCCAAAAAACTTTAACTTCTGGTACTTCTTTGGTTCTTTAGCCATGTTAGTACTGGTGAACCAAATACTGACAGGTATCTGGTTAACCATGAACTTCGTTCCTACTTCTGAAGGTGCTTTTGCTTCTGTAGAATACATCATGCGTGATGTCGACTACGGTTGGTTGCTGCGTTATATGCACTCTACCGGTGCATCTGCCTTCTTCGTGGTTGTTTACCTGCATATGCTGCGTGGCATGATGTATGGCTCTTACCAAAAGCCACGGGAATTACTGTGGATCTTCGGTATGCTGATTTTCTTAGTTTTAATGGCTGAAGCTTTTATGGGGTATTTATTACCCTGGGGTCAGATGTCATTCTGGGGTGCTCAGGTAATTATCTCTATCTTCGGTGTTATTCCGGTGATTGGTGATGATTTAACCCTGTGGATCCGTGGTGACTATGTTATTTCCGGCGCTACCTTAAACCGTTTCTTCGCATTACACGTTATTGCTCTGCCATTAGTGTTAGTGGTGCTGGTGTTCCTGCACATCATTGCTCTGCACGAAGTGGGTTCTAATAACCCTGACGGTATTGATGTAAAACGTCCAAATGATGGTCAGAAGATTGAAGACAACGTGTCTGATAAATTTACTTTCCATGAGTATTTCACCAAAGGCGGTAAGAAAATTATCGTTGATGCTATTCCTTTCCACCCGTACTATACGGTGAAAGACATAGTAGGTGTGGTAGGTTTCCTGTTTATTTTCTGCTGGGTTATTTTCTTTGTACCAGAAGGTGGTGGTTTCTTCCTTGAGCCGCCAAACTTTGAGCCAGCAAACCCGATGAAAACGCCTGAGCACATAGCGCCAGTCTGGTATTTCACGCCTTTCTACGCCATTTTACGTGCTGTACCTGATCAGTTGTTTGGTGCGATCTTTATGTTCCTGGCTATTATCTTCCTGGCCTTATTGCCATGGTTAGACCGTTGCCCTGTACGTTCAATCCGTTACCGTAGCAATTTGCACAAAGCTAACTTAATTATGTTCTGTATCAGCTTTGTGGTGTTAGGTGTGTTAGGTGTATTACCTGCAACTCCAACTTATACCTTGTTAGCGCAGATTTTCTCGTTCACCTATTTTGCGTATTTCGGCCTGTTATGGTTCTACAGCAAAAATGAGAAAACCAAGCCGTTGCCAGTGAGGTTATCCTGATGATTAAAAAGTTATTTACTGTACTGGCGCTGGTTGCATCCAGCGCTGCTATGGCGGCTGGTGGTCATGCTGTGCATTTGGATAAAGCACCTATTGATCTGACGGACAAAGAGTCACTGCAACGTGGTGCCCGTATGTTCCAGAACTACTGCCTTGGTTGTCACCAGATGCAGTACCAGCGTTATTCCCGTACTTTCCGCGATTTAGGTATTCCTGATGACGTGGGTATGGCTACTTTAGGTTTTACTGCAAACAAAGTGGGCGACCATATTAAAAACGCAGCACCTAAAGCGGATCTGGCCAACTGGTTTGGTGCTGCACCACCGGATTTAACCAACGTAGCACGGGTTCGTGGTCCAGACTGGATTTACACTTATCTGCGTACCTTCTATGTGGACCCAAGCCGTCCATTTGGTGTGAACAACGAAGTATTCCCTATGGTCGGTATGCCTCATGTGTTACAGGAGCTGCAGGGTATTCCTTACAAAGCCACTGAAACACGTCTGGTCGACGGTGTACCAACAGAAGTTGACGTTGGTATTAAAACTGATGGTTCAGGTGAGCTGAGTACGGAAGAATACGACCGTGCCGTGGCTGATCTGGTGAACTATCTGGAATACGTCGGTGAGCCTTCCAAACTGGAATCGCGTAGCCTGGGTATCAAGGTTCTGATCTTCTTAGGTATTTTCTTTATCTTCGCCTTCCTGCTGAAGAAAGAGTACTGGAGAGATGTCCACTAGGGACACTAGTGTTCGCCTTTGAAGGGGCCGCGAGGCCCCTTTGTATTTATGCTGATAACCGGAGGCTCCTATGGCGATTTCTGCCAACAGACGTGCTGTGATGACCTTGTTTTCAACAGCCAATGACATGTACTGTCATCAGGTCAGAATGGTTCTGGCGGAGAAAGGCGTCACTGTAGATATTCTCCAGGTCAGCACTGATTGCCTGCCTGAAGATGTCTATGAGGTAAATCCTTATGGTTCTTTGCCCACCTTGATGGATAGAGATTTAGCTTTATTTAAAGCTGATATTATTAATGAATATCTGGACGAGCGTTTCCCGCATCCTCCGTTAATGCCGGTGTATCCGGTAGCCCGTGCTAATGCCCGTTTGATGATGCATCGCATCGAAAAAGACTGGTATGGGTTAGCCGAAAAAATCCTGCAGGATGGCCCAGATGCTGCTGTAGCCCGTCGTGATTTACGCGAAGGCCTGTTGGCTATGGCGCCATTGTTTCAGGAACATCCCTATTTTATGAGCGAAGAATACAGCCTGATTGATTGTTATCTGGCTGCTTTACTTTGGCGTTTGCCTTTATTTGGTATTGAACTGACTGGCACTGGCAGCAAATTGCTGCAAAGTTATATGACCCGTATTTTTGAACGGGACGGTTTTCAACAGTCATTAACTGAAGCAGAGCGTGAAATTCGCCGGGGGCGTGGTTACTGATGGATATGACGTCGAACAAGCCTTATTTGATCCGGGCTTTTTATGAATGGATAGTAGACAATAACTTAACCCCTTATCTGGTGGTGAACGCCACAGCACAGGGCTGTAAAGTGCCAACTCAACATATACAAAATGGTCAGATAGTGCTGAATATTCTGCCTTCTGCAGTCGGCAATATGTTGATGGGTAATGAGGTCATTACTTTCAACGCCCGTTTTGGCGGTAAACCTTTTGCGCTGACTGTGCCTGTCAAAGCCGTGTTGGCTATTTATGCCCGTGAAAATGGTGCCGGTACTATGTTTGATGCAGAAGAGGATACCGATGACGATATCCATCATCTGGACGCAGTGTCTGACGATGCGCAGAGCAAAAACAGCGAACAGACGCCACCGGATGACGAGCCTACCGATCCAAACAAAGGCAAAAAAGTTTCTCACCTGCGCGTCGTGAAATAGCTACAAATAGCTTTGTAGATATTAAGCATCTGAGCTAAATCAGCTCAGATGCAACCTGCCAGAATGCCCTCAGTAGGGGCTCATGCAGCCGTTTTGATAAAGTACACAACCCTAAATCAAAAGGCGCAAATTCATCTCCCTGAGTTAAATACCTGACTCTGTCCCGAGCCGGGCTTTGTTGTGCCACTATAGCTGGTACCAGGGCCACTCCGGTTCCCAAAGCCACCATACTGACCATAGCTTCATGACCTTCTACTTTAGCGACCACCTTAGGCTCGGTAATTCGTGCTTTACGCCATAATTCAAAGCGACTGCGCACCGGACCATGTTCGGGCAAAATAAAAGGGACTTGCTCCCAGGGGATGGGGCTTTGACTAAGCAAATCGTTGGTTTTGCATGGGATCACTGGGGCTATCAACTGTAAGGGGACCTTGGCTATGCTACGAAATGCCATATTCAGCGGAAAATGCTCGGGGTATACAGCCAAGGCTATATCAGCTTCGTCTTGTTTTACTTTCTCCAAAGCTGCTGATGCATCTCCTGTAATCAGCTTAATCTCTGCTAAAGGGCAGACTAAACGAAATTTATCCAATATAGCGGGCAGGTGACTGAAGCTGGCGGTTACAGTACAAAACAGCCGGATTTCGCCACTTAAGGATGCGCTGGTTTCACTCAAATCAATTTGCAACTGATGCCATT
>CAMLSF010000044.1 GCA_946482615.1 uncultured Chromatiaceae bacterium
GTTCAATCAGTTGTTTGACCTGAGCCGCTAAGGCTTTTTTATCCTGTTCGGCTTTACGCTGACGGTTTAGTTCCTGATCGCGCTGCAATTGCTGTTGTCTGGCTTGTTCGGCAAGCACCGAAGCTTCATTCACCACGGTGCCATGTTTGCCTGCCTGCACCCGTTCTTTATGCTTCTCTTTTTTAATGGCTTTTAATTTCTTCTCGTTGCCAAGACCTGCTTTGAGCAATTGTTCCTGCAGTGATTTACTCATAAAAATATCCTGTCGCTTTCATGGTGCTATTGTTTCATGTTAAGGCGGCGCTGCAAAGAGCGGAAGGGCAGACTAACAGCGCACGCTAAAAATGCGTTATGATAAGGCACTTTTATTGAATTTGTCCGGGACCTTATCTTGTTATTTCACGATCTTGCGTTAGACCCTCGTTTAGTCCGTTCTATCCAGCATCTTGGCTTTGCGAAACCAACGCCAATTCAGCAGGAGGCTGTGCCTGCCGCTATGACAGGCAAAGACTTAATGGTTTCTTCGCAAACCGGTTCAGGAAAAACCCTGGCGTATTTGTTGCCGATGATGCAGCGCCTGCTGCGCAGCAGACCTTTATCCAAACAAGACGCCCGGGCTTTAATTCTGGTGCCGACCCGTGAACTGGCACATCAGGTTTATGCCAAGCTGCGTTTATTTGTCGCCAATACACCTTTGACCAGCGCGTTAATAGTGGGGGGAGAGAACTTTAACGAGCAGGAGAAAATCCTGAAACGTCAGCCAAGCATCATAGTGGCAACGCCGGGCCGTTTTGTTGATCACTTGCAGCACAAAAGCTTTTTTATCCAGGGACTGGAGATGCTGATTCTGGATGAAGCAGACCGGATGCTGGACTTAGGCTTTATGCCACAGCTTAACGAGATCAATAAAGCCGCGGATCACCGTTTACGCCAGACGCTGATGTTTTCCGCCACTTTAGATCACGCCGAAGTGAATGAGCTGGCGATGTCCTTGTTAAAGTCGCCACACAGAGTCTCTGTCGGGGCTTCTTATCAGCAGCATGAAGATATAGAGCAGCGTTGTTATTTTGCTGATCATTTGTCCCACAAAGAGGCTTTACTGGCTTATTTGCTGAAGCAGGAACAAATAGGTCAGTTGATCATTTTTACTGCAACCCGTGAAGATACAGATCGTCTGGCCAAACTATGTGACTCTTTAGGTTATCCGGCTGTAGGTTTAAGTGGCAAGCTTACTCAGGGGCAGCGCAATACAGTGATGCAGGGCTTTGCTGCCAATAAACATCAGGTGCTGGTGACTACAGATGTGGCGTCCCGTGGCCTGGATTTATTGCAGGTCAGTCACGTAGTGAACTTTGATCTGCCTAAACATGCGGAAGAGTATGTACACCGTATAGGCCGTACCGGCAGAGCCGGAGCTAAAGGTATAGCCATTTCTTTTGTAGGACCCAAAGACTGGGCTGCTTTTTGCGCTATAGAAAGCTTTTTACGCCGTCCTTTGCCTATGCACAAAGTAGAATCTTTGCCGGCTAAATTTAAAGGTGTAGACCTGAATGCTCCGGTAAAAGCAGTGAAGAAACCTAAGCCTGTGGTGAAAAAAGCCAAAGCAAAATCAACAGATGTAACGCCAAAAGCCAAGCCGGCCGCCAAACCTAATTTTTATCAGGCGGGTGATGATGGCATGGCGCCTGTGAAGAAAAAGATCAAATAATTTACAGTAGTATGTTTTTTATTCGGAAAATAGTGCTACACTCAAGTCGTTACTTTGTAGATTTGTTCGACAGTTTTTATTGCAAGCAATTGTTTTGGCTGAAGAATTATTTAGAGTAACTGGAACGGCCAAGACCAGAAAAACTATTTTTCTGTCGGATCAGTAATAGCTATTGACCACTTTGTCGGGTTCACTGATAATGGGGTCGTAATATGTACTAGCTCGAACACGGCCGGTAATATTTAAGTCGCCAAACAATTGGCAAATTTAGTTAAAGTAAGAGAATGTTATGTCACAATTAATTTCCGGTACCGTTAAGTGGTTCAACGAAGATAAAGGTTTTGGTTTCATCGAGCGCGAAGGCGGTAAAGACGTATTCGTACATTTCCGCGCTATCAATGGCACAGGCCGCAGAACTTTAGTTGAAGGTCAACGCGTAACTTTCGAAGTTACTGAAGGCCAAAAAGGTCCTCAGGCTGAGAACGTAACTGTTACCGGTTAATAGTTTTCTGAAAAAGAGCCAACTTTAAGTTGGCTTTTTTTATGCCTGAAATTCAGTGATTGAGATTTTAACACTCTGTTTTTACTGCTTCATTCGGGAGGAATTTCATTTTTGTATTCAGAGTTCCAGCGATAACTGAGCCTGAGCTTCCTGCGCTTTTAATCCAACATGAATACCCACCAGCCGCACTTTTTTACCCTGACCTCTGTGCCAGGCTTGTTCCAGTAACTGCTTTAAACTGGCCATATCTAATTCAGCTTGCTGTTTCTCTATAGTGGTTTGCTGAAAGTCGGCAAATTTCAGCTTAATGCCAATTTTCTGAATATGAGCACTGGCTTCACAGCGTTCAATACGGCGCCTAAGTTTAGGTAACAGCTCAGATAAACTTTGTTGACCCGCATCCAGATCGGGTAAGTCTTCAGTGTAAGTATGTTCAACAGCCACAGATTTACGTGGATAATCATTATGTACATCACGGCTATCGCGGCCAAAACTGCGTTCTATTAAAGTTTCAGCAAAACTGCCGAAGTGCTTCACCAGTGTATGCAAAGACGCATTCTGAATATCGACACACTTATAAAAACCTAAAGTAGCCAGTCGTTCCGCAGTTTTTTTACCGACACCAGGAATTTTATGCAAAGGCAGAAATTTGACAAAGTCACTGACTTTCTCCGGTGGTAACACAAATAAACCATCGGGTTTATTTTCATCACTGGCAATTTTGGCGAGAAATTTATTTGGTGCGACGCCTGCTGAGGCTGTTAAGCCTGTTTCGGCAAAAATCACCCGACGAATATCTTCAGCTATACGGGTGGCGCTACCAGAAAACAAGGTGTTGTCGCTGACATCCAGATAAGCTTCGTCGAGGGATAAAGGTTCTACTTTGTCGGTGTATCGATGAAAAATAGCCTGAATTTGCAGGCTGGCTGCTTTGTATTTTTCCATATTGCCGGGCAATAACAACAGGTGAGGGCAGAGCTTTAACGCCTGGCCTGTCGGCATAGCAGAACGTACACCATAAACCCGTGCCGGATAATTACAGGTGCTGATCACCCCACGTTCGCTGCGACTGCCGCCTATGGCTAAAGGAATGGTGCGCCAGTCTGGCCTGTCCCGCATTTCTACCGCAGCGAAAAAACAGTCCATGTCGATATGGATAATTTTTTTCATTTCCAAAGCGCTGTTGGTTTATACAGTTGTATAATTGACCAGTTTTTGATTTTTGTAAAGCCAGATACTGGTTATATTTACAGTTGATTATTCTGCTGAGCCGACCACCTGTTATAAAACAGGTTTTAGATGTTTAGATGGCTACTTTATAGCTGCATCTTTGGCAGATTCCATGTAGAATGCGCGCAGTTTTTTTTTGTAAATAGCCTGGCCCTTTTTGGCCACCTGGGAGCAAGCATGTTAAAGCGCGAAATGAACATTGCCGATTTTGATCCGGAATTATGGCAATCCATTACCAACGAAACCCAACGTCAGGAAGATCACATTGAGCTGATCGCTTCTGAAAACTATGCCAGCCCACGTGTGTTGCAGGCTCAGGGTTCTCAGTTAACAAACAAATATGCTGAAGGTTACCCGCATAAGCGTTATTACGGTGGTTGTGAGTACGTGGACGTGGCTGAAGACTTAGCTATCGCCCGTGCGAAAGAACTCTTTGGTGCAGATTACGCAAACGTGCAACCGCACTCAGGCTCTCAGGCAAACTCAGCCGTATTTTTAGCTTTATTAAACGCAGGCGATACCATTTTAGGTATGAGTCTGGCGCACGGTGGTCACTTAACTCACGGTGCTACAGTCAGCTCTTCAGGTAAGTTGTACAAAGCTGTGCAATACGGTCTGCACCCTGAAACTGGTGTGATTGATTATGCTCAGGCTGAAGCTTTAGCTTTGGAACACAAGCCAAAATTAATCATCGCAGGTTTCTCTGCTTATTCAGGCATTATTGACTGGCAGAAATTCCGTGAAATCGCCGATAAAGTCGGTGCTTACCTGATGGTAGATATGGCGCACGTGGCTGGTTTAGTGGCCGCTGGTTTGTATCCAAACCCGGTGCCGGTAGCTGATGTAGTCACAACGACAACTCACAAAACTTTAGCTGGTCCCCGTGGTGGTTTGATTCTGGCCCGTAAAAACGAAGAGATCGAAAAGAAACTGAACTCTGCGGTTTTCCCTGGTGGTCAGGGTGGTCCTTTGATGCATGTGATCGCTGCTAAAGCCGTTGCGTTCAAAGAAGCGCTGCAACCAGAGTTTAAAGTTTATCAGCAGCAAGTGCTGAAAAACGCTGTGGCTATGTGCGATGAAATGATCAAACGTGGTTATAAGATCGTGTCTGGTGGTACGCAAAACCATTTATTCCTGATGGATTTAATCGACAAAGACATCACAGGTAAAGAAGCGGATGCCTGGTTAGGCCTGGCTCATATCACAGTAAACAAAAACTCTGTGCCAAATGACCCACGTTCGCCATTTGTTACCAGCGGTTTACGCATCGGTACTCCTGCTATTACCCGTCGTGGTTTTAAAGAAGCAGAAGCCCGTTTAGTGGCAAGCCTGATTTGTGATGTGCTGGACAGCCGCGGCGATGCCGGCGTGATTGACAAAGTTCGGGCTCAGGTGTCTGAAGTCTGTCGCCGTCTGCCGGTTTATGCCTGATAGTCCGCGATGACTGAACAAAGATAGAGTGTTATGATGGCCGCTTAATGCGGCCATTTTTTTCGGAGAAATTCCGTGTTTTGTCCTTTTTGTCGTGCCGACGATACCAAAGTTATAGACTCCCGCTTAGTCGCGGACGGGTCCCAGGTAAAAAGACGACGTGAATGTGGCGCCTGCCATGAACGTTTTACCACCTTTGAAGCTGCCGAACTGGTGATGCCGCGTATTGTAAAACGCGATGGCTCCCGGGAACCTTATAACGATGCGAAATTGCGCAGTGGCGTGATGCGTGCGCTGGAAAAACGTCCTGTGCCAACAGAGCAGATTGAGTCCCTGATCAGCAAAGTAGAAAGCTTATTACGCGCCACAGGCGAGCGTGAAGTGCCGAGCCAGTTGCTGGGCACTCTGATTATGGACGAGCTGGTCAAGCTGGATAAAGTGGCTTATGTGCGCTTCGCGTCTGTCTACCGCTCCTTTAAAGATATCCGCGAGTTTGGTGAAGAAATAGCCCGGCTTGGAGACAACTAAGTGAGTTTTACTGAACTCGATCATCACTATATGGCTTGCGCCATAGAACTCGCCTCCCAGGGTCGTTTTACCACTGCACCTAATCCCAATGTCGGCTCTGTTATAGTGCGCGATGGCGGGGTTGTAGGGGAAGGTTACCATCGTCAGGCCGGTGGCCCACATGCGGAAGTTTTTGCATTGCGTCAGGCGCAGCATTTGGCTTTTGGTGCCACCTGTTATGTCACGTTAGAACCCTGCAGCCATTATGGGCGTACTGGTCCCTGTGCTTTGGCGCTGGTAAAGGCTGGGGTGAAAAAAGTTGTAGTGGCGATGCTGGATCCGAATCCTTTAGTGGCGGGTCGTGGTATTCAAATTCTAAAAGATGCAGGCATTGAAGTGCAGGTGGGTTTGTTAGAACAACAAGCCCGGGCCTTAAATCCAGGCTTTTTAAGCCGGATGGAGCGGCAAACCCCTTATATCCGGCTTAAACTTGCCGCCAGTCTGGATGGGCGTATTGCACTTTCTAATGGCAAAAGCCAGTGGATAAGCTCAGCAGAGTCCCGTTCTGATGTGCAGCTGATGCGCGCTCAGTCTCATGCCATTTTATCAACGGCCACTACTGTGCTGGCGGACAATGCCCGCTTAACAGTGCGCTCTGAAGGCCTGGCTATTAGCACTCTGGATGATGGCTCTGTGCGTCAGCCCATCCGGGTGATTTTAGATCGTTGCCTTAAATTAACAGGCCAGGAGCTTTTGTTTTCACAAAATGGCCCCATAGTGCTGGTGCATGCTAAAGCATACACTCCGGCATTTGAGCATCCGCAGGTTCGTTTTATTGCACTGGATACTGATGAGTCAGGCTTGAATTTAACCGAATTAATGTCTGTGTTAGCCAGAGAAAACATCAATGACCTGTGGGTGGAGGCCGGCGCAAAGCTGGCTGGTTCTTTGTGGCAGGCCGGGCTGGTCGATGAGCTTATTGTTTATCAGGCACCAGTACTTTTAGGTGATAAAGCCAAAGCCATGCTGCAGTTACCCAACTACAGTGAGTTGTCAGAGGCTCAGCATTTTGTCTGGACTTCAGTGGAGACATTGGGGCCTGATGTAAAATTAACAGCAAGGTTAAAGTCATGTTTACCGGAATAATAGAAGCCACAGGTCGGGTCAGCGCCATTCAGGTTTCAGGTGTGGATTTAAAACTGACGATTGAATCCGACAGTCTGGATTTTTCTGATGTCAAACTGGGCGACAGTATTGCCAGCAATGGTGTTTGTTTGACTGTCACGGCATTAAAGGGCAAAAGTTTTAATGCCGATGTATCAGGTGAAACCGTTAAACGGACTTTATTTGGACAATACAAAATAGGGCAGTTACTGAACTTAGAAAAGGCCTTGCTGGCGACTGGTCGCTTAGGCGGCCATCTGGTCAGCGGCCACGTTGATGGCATCAGTAGTGTCGAAAAAATTGAGAAATTTGGCGAAGCCTGGCAAGTCTGGATCAAAATGCCAACAGACTTAGCCCATTACATTGCCGAAAAAGGTTCTATTACAGTGGATGGTATTAGCCTGACCGTCAATGAGTTAAGTGCCAGTGCTTTTCGTTTAACCATAGTGCCACATACGGCACGTGAAACCACTTTGATGAGCTTAAAAGCAGGCAGTCAGGTGCATCTGGAAGTGGATTTAATAGCGCGTTATTTGGAGCGTTTGCTGCAAGGCCGCCAGGGGGCGGGCAGCAAAGGCGTGACTATGGATTTATTGCAACAACGTGGTTTTTTATAACGCAGTAAGGCCCGGGGCCTGAGGTGAAGTATGCAACTGAATACACCAGCAGAAATTATTGAAGATATCCGTCAGGGGAAAATGGTTATTCTGATGGATGACGAAGACCGCGAAAACGAAGGCGATTTAGTGATGGCGGCTGAATATGTCACACCGGACGCCGTCAACTTTATGGCCACTCATGGCCGTGGTTTAATCTGCTTAACTCTGACGAAAAAACGTTGTGAGCAGTTAAAACTGCCGCTGATGGTGGATAAAAATTTATCGCCATTTTCCACAGCTTTTACTTTGTCTATTGAAGCCGCTGAAGGCGTGACGACGGGCATTTCTGCTGCTGACCGAGCCCGTACAGTAAAAGCCGCCGTTGCCCGTGATGCCAAACCGACTGATATCGTGTATCCAGGCCATATTTTCCCGCTGATGGCGCAGGATGGTGGCGTGTTAGTGCGTGCTGGCCATACCGAAGCAGGCTGCGATTTAGCCCGTTTAGCCGGTTTAGAGCCTGCTGCTGTCATTGTTGAAATTCTGAATGAAGACGGCACTATGGCGCGCCGCCCTGATTTAGAAGTTTTTGCGAAAAAACACGGCATTAAAATTGGCACCATAGCTGATTTAATTGAATACCGTAATTTAAATGAAACCACTATAGAACAAGTGGCCAGTTGCCAGTTACCTACAGAGTTTGGTGAATTTAAGCTGGTGACTTTCCGCGACACTATCGACAGTCAGATCCATTTTGCTCTGGTCAAAGGTGATGTTGACGCTGAACAGCCGACTTTAGTCCGGGTGCATTTGCATAATACGTTCAGTGATTTGCTGTTGTCTGACCGTGGTGCCAACCGCAGTTTTTCGTTGCATTGTGCGATGAAACGTATCGCCGATGAAGGTGGTGTGCTGGTGCTGTTAGGTAAAAATGAAAGCAGTGATGAGCTGGTGCAGATGGTGCAAAACTTTGAGGCCGAAGATAAAGGCGAAAAAGCCAAAACTGAACTTTGGAAAGGCACATCCCGTAACGTCGGTGTGGGGTCTCAAATTCTGGCCAGTCTGGGCGTGAAAAAAATGCGCCTGCTCAGTGCGCCGAAAAAATACCATGCGCTGTCCGGTTTTGGTCTGGAAGTCGTGGACTATGTGTCTGAATAAGACTCTGTAACAACTGCTGCAGAAACAGTAGCAGGGGACGGGCATAGTTGTGTTATCATGGCGCCCGTTTTTTTGAATTCTGGTGTATTACACCATTTTTTTGCAGCAGATATGCAATAAGGACCTCCAATGCAGGTGATTGAAGCAGGGTTAACCGCTAAAGGTAAAAAATTTGCCATCGTTGTGGCCAGATTCAACAGCTTTATTGTCGAAAGTTTATTAGACGGTGCTGTAGATACTTTAAAGCGTGTCGGCGATATTGCTGATCAAGACATCACTGTAGTTCGTATCCCCGGCGCTTTTGAAATGCCTCTGGCTGTACAAAAAGTAGCGGCCAGTGGTAAGTACGATGCGATCATCGCCTTAGGCGCTGTGATCCGTGGTGGTACACCTCATTTTGAATATGTGGCTGGCGAATGTACTAAGGGTCTGGCCCAGGTCATGATGCAGCACAGTATTCCTGTTGCTTTTGGTGTGTTAACGGTCGACAGTATTGAACAGGCCGTAGAACGTGCCGGTACTAAAATGGGCAATAAAGGTGGTGAAGCCGCCATGTCTGCTTTAGAAATGGTAAACGTTCTTTCTCAGTTGTAGGATTTGTTGATGAAACCTAATGCACGTCGTTTAGCCCGTTCTTTAGCCGTTCAGGGTGTTTATAGCTGGCAAGTCAGCAAAAACCCTGTGGGTGATATTGAACAGCAGTTACTGCTGGAGCAAAACACCAAACATCTGGACGTGGGCTATTTCCAGGATATTTTACGTGGTGTGGCTGTCAATCATCCGGTGTTGGATGAAGCGATAAAGCCGTTTTTAGACCGTCCATTTGAAGAAATTGATCTGGTCGAAAAAGCCATATTACGGGTATCAGCGTACGAGCTGAAATACCGGCTGGATGTGCCATACAAGGTGGTGATCAACGAAGCCATCGAGCTGGCGAAAGCCTTTGCTGCCGATGACAGCCACAAGTTTGTTAACGGCATCCTGGATAAAGCCGTCAAACGCCTGCGAACCGAATAAAAAATGGAGAGCCGGCGTAAGTCGGCTTTTTTATGGGTGAATTTGAGTTAATTCAACGTTGTTTTGCTGAAGCGGGCCGTAAGCGCACGGACGTTGCCATTGGTATTGGCGACGACGGTGCTGTAGTGCAGGTCCGTGATGGCTGTGATCTGGTGATCACCACTGACAGCATGGTCGAAGGTATCCATTTTTTCCCGGATGTCGATCCTCGCTCGCTTGGGCATAAATTGGTGGCCGTCAATGTCAGCGATTTGGCCGCTATGGGGGCTGAACCTTGCTGGTTGTCACTGGCTTTAACTTTACCCAAAGTGGACGAAGCCTGGTTAACGGCTTTTGCTGAAGGTTTAAGCGAAACGGCGGATTACTACAATTGCCAGCTGATAGGCGGTGATACCACCCGCGGTCCTTTAAGTTTAACTATGATTGCCAAAGGCTTAGTGCCCAAAGGTAAAGCTATTACCCGCTCTGGAGCACAAAACGGCGATTATCTGTATGTGACCGGTACTTTGGGCGATGCGGCTTTAGGTTTGCAGCTGGTACAAAACAAGGTTGAAGTCAGCAAAAAACACCGGGCTCATATACTGCAACGTTTCCATTATCCAACAGCCCGTGTGGCTTTAGGTCAGGCACTGCGTAATATCGCAAGTTCGGCCATGGATGTGTCAGACGGTCTGGCCGGTGATTTATTACACATTCTGCGCCGCTCAAAAGTGGGCGCCGTGGTGGATGTGAACAAGTTACCCATGTCTCAGGCTTTAAAAGACAGCTGCAGTGCCGAACAAGGCTTAAAGTATGCCTTGTCTGGTGGTGAAGATTACGAGTTGCTGTTTACCGTGCCTGAGAATCGCCGTGGCTCCTTAGAAGTCTTGTTGTCTCCTTATGGGGTGCCAGTCACTTGTATCGGTCGTATCACAGGTGCTGTAGGCAAGCTGGAGTTTAAGCAGGGCGAACAGCCTTTTGCCTACCAGCATCAGGGGTTTGAGCATTTTTAATGGCAGCCTCTGAACAAACCAAACCCGCATTTGACCTGAGAAAATGGACCCATTTCCTCGCTTTGGGTTTTGGTTCAGGACTGGCGCCCAAAGCCCCGGGCACTTTTGGCACTTTAACTGCCTTGCCTTTGATTTATCTGCAATCCTTACTGACTCCGCAGTTTGCACTGATCTGGGTGCTGTTTGCTTTTGTGTTGGGTTGTTATGTCTGTGGTCAAACCGCTAAAGATATAGGCGAACACGATCACGGCGCCATTGTTTGGGATGAAGTGGCGGGTTATAGCCTGGCCATGTGGTGTATTCCATTTGAATGGCAGTACTTGCTGGCTGGTTTTTTACTTTTCCGCTTTTTCGATATCGTCAAACCCTGGCCTATCCGTTTGCTGGACAAAAAAGTCCACGGCGGTTTTGGCATTATGATTGACGATATGCTGGCTGGTTTCTTTAGCTGGCTTATTTTGTTCGCGCTGGTGCAGTGGCAAGCTTTTAGTTAATATAAATTTTTCCCTGCAACCTGGTGATTTTTGTGCGTTTTGCGCCTTTGGTTTTTTTAGCCTTTTTCTCCTTCTGTCTGTCGGCGCAAAGCCAGAGCAGTTCAGTTTATGATTTTGATATCAAACACTGGAACAGTGCCGATGGCCTGTCGTCTAACTCAGTCCGGGCCATCAGTCAGGATCAGCAAGGTTATTTGTGGATAGGCACTTTGTATGGCTTAAATCGTTTTGATGGCCATCACTTCACCCAGTTCAGCACCAAAACCAGTCGTCAGCTTGCCAGTAATTCCATTAATAAACTGCTGTTGGATCAGCAGGGTTATATGTGGGTTGGCACTAAGGCGGGTTTATCTGGTTTTAACCCCCAGACCTTAAAATTTGACCGATACCCTATTTTGGCCGAAGTGACTTCGATAGTGCAGGTGGCTCCGGATGAGTTGTGGGTGGCCGCCGAAAATCTGTTTAAGGTTAAACAAGGCAAAGTCAGCCGTATTCATAGTGTGAAAGAAGCTGTAGTGCAGATGGAGATGGCGGGAGATGCGGTCTGGGTCAGCACTGCCCGATCGTTGTATAAACTGCAAACTGCAGGTGAAATTCAACAGATCCCTTTACCTGATGAGTTGCAACAACATCCGCTTTATGATTTAAGCTGGTTTAATGACAAGCTGCATTTTGCCAGTGAGTCAGGTTATTTCCATCTGGATAAGCAACAACAGATAGTTCGCTGTGCTATTAACGGCGTGGACAATTCTGCAGTCTATAAATTGTTCAGAGACAGCTCCGGCAGTGACTGGATCTCTGGTTACAACAAATTGCATCACCGCCAGGCAGGACAAGCCTGGCAACAAATCAGTGCGGAAGAGCTGGGCAGTTCGCCCTGGTTTAGCGATATCTTTGAAGACAGAGACCATAATATTTGGATGGCCAGTTTCAGCGAAGGGCTGTATCGGGCTTCTCCGGGAAAAATGCGCCGGGTGGTGGGAGAGGGCCAGGAGGATGTGGTGGTGCGCAGTGTGCGTTATTCTGCGCGGTTAAACAGCCTTTTAGTGGCCACTCAAACTAATGTTGGGTTATTAAAAGCGGATCAGCACTTTGTGGAGCTGGTGGACCACCAGGCTCTTGGTCAGAGCACTGTGTTTGATTTCTACGACAGACATAATCAGCTGTGGTTAGGCACAGACAATGGGTTACTGCTATACAATTTTGATGATCAAAGTGTCAGCCGTCCTTTTAAAGAATTAGCGTCTGGCGCCATTCGGGTGGTGCAACCTCATGCAGAAGCTGGCCTTTGGTTTGGTGGTGCCAGTGGTCTGTATCACTATGATGGTAAAACTCTGGTTGCCGCCCCTTTTAATGCAGATCTGGAGTCAGGTTTTGTGACTGTGATTGAAATTGTGGGACAAGACCTGTTGATCGGCACCACCAGCGGTTTGTATTGGTATCAACAGGACAAATTAAACAGAGTAGGGCTGGGCACCCCCTTGTTTGGTGCTTATATCACCAGCGTTTTAACTTTGCCGGATCAGCAGATGCTGGTCGCGACTTTAGATGATGGTTTGTTTATCAAAACCGCACAAGGCCACTGGCAACAGTACGACAGCAGCAACGGCCTCCCCCTGGATCCGGTGATCAGCCTGTGGTACGACAGAGACACTGATTATTTATGGGCCAGCAGTTTAAAAGGGGTATTCAGATTTAAACCCTCTGCAGCGAATGATGGTAACCAGCCGTTAAATTTTGAACTGATCTTATCTCCCTATGACAGGCAGTTGGGAACTGCCCCCGGGCGCTGTTGTAACGGTGCAGGTCACAGTAAAGTGGCCAAATGGCAGAACCAATTATGGTATCCCAGTTTAAAAGGTTTGGTCGCGGTGCCCTTGCAGTTAAAAATGGCACCGGACAGAGCATTGCAACCTTTGTTGCAGGACGTGACAGGTCAGAAGTCTTATGCCTTATTGCCAGATCAACGTCAGTTGGTCTTAGAAACCTCAGATCGTAATATCAGTATCAGCTACAGTGCACTGGAATTTATTAAAGCCAATGCTATTGAATTCCGCTATCAGCTCAAGGGCTTTGATACTGAATGGCAAAAGGTAGGGCAACGCCGTGAGGCTATTTATACCAACCTGCCACCAGGCCGTTATCAGTTTGTTGTTCAGGCCCGCTACAGCAGTCAAAGCTGGACAGAGCAGCAACAACTCACGCTGGATCTGGTGGTACCGCGATTATTCACTGAAACGGTAGTGTACAAGGGATTATGGGTTTTGTTGGTCGTGCTGGCCTTATATGGCTTAGCCTGGTTGTGGCGGCGTAATGCTGTGATGCAGCAGCAGGAATTAAGCAAACTGGTACGTTTGCGCACCGCTGAGCTTGAAAGCAGTAATGCGCGTTTGTATGAACTCAACGAGCAGCTATCGCAACTCACCCACAAAGACACCTTAACAGGACTTCGGAATCGTCGTTTCCTGTTTGAACAATTACCTAAAGATATAGAGCAGTACCAGCACAACAGAGATGCCATGCTGCAGCAAGGCAAGTGCATCGCCTTGTTGCAACTGGATATGGATAATTTTAAGTCCATCAACGACTTGTACGGCAATAGCGCCGGCGACAGCGTCTTACAGCAAATCAGCGGTTTGTTACTGCGTGAAAGTCGGGGGGCTGATTATGTGGTGCGTTATGCTGGCGAACAGTTTGTGCTGGTGCTGCGGGATGTCGAATTTGCGTCGGTACGGGATGTGGCATTGCAGCTGAATCAACTGGTGGCTCAGGCTCATTTTCAGATCCCGGACGGCCGTACTGTGTCGCTGACCTGTTCTATTGGTTACAGTTGTTTTCCACTGGAGTTATTGGGCGGACAGCTGATTTCATGGGAAATTTCATTGCAACTGTCTGAAATAGCCCTTCGCAAGGTAAAACAATCGGGTCGTAATGGCTGTGCCACTTTAGGTTTTGATCCTCAGGTGGATGCTTTTGAATTTGAGGATTCTGGCCATATTGATGTGCAGATTGAAAAGCTGTTAGCAGACGGTCTGGCCTGGTTTGAAGTAAAACACTACTTCGGCTGATAGCTTTAGTTTCTGAAGCTCAGGAAGGGCGCGGTTCAACCGCGCCTCTGCCCTTTGCCGACAGTTATCAAGCGGTGAGGAAGGCTGCTACTTTGGCCTGAATACCGGCAGAGTCTAATCCCAGTTCGGCGTAGATCTGTTCCTGAGTGCCATGCTTGATAAAAATATCAGGCAAGCCGATATTCAGCAGTTTCACAGGCAACTGTTCTGCAATGCAGTACTCATTGACTGCTGAACCCGCTCCACCCATCAGGGCATTGTCTTCAACAGTAACAAAGTGGCTGTGGCTGTTGGCCAGTTCTGTCAGCAGTTGCTGATCCAGAGGTTTAACAAAACGCATATCCACCAAAGTGGCGTTTAACTGTTCGGCGACTGTATGGCAGGCCTGCAATAAAGGGCCAAAAGCCAGCAAGGCTACTTTTTCGCCCTGACGGCGCAGCAGCCCCTTACCAATAGCTAATTCGGCCATCAGAACGTCCGGTGCTGCGCCATTGCCGCTACCCCGGGGATAACGTACAGCCGCAGGACCTTTATGCTGATAGCCGGTGTACAACATCTGACGGCATTCGTTTTCATCAGAAGGCACCATAATCAGCATATTTGGAATACAGCGCATAAAACTTAAATCGAAAGACCCCTGGTGAGTCGGACCGTCAGCACCAACAACACCGGCTCTGTCTATTGCAAAAAGCACATCCAGATTCTGAATAGCGACGTCGTGAATAAGCTGATCGTAACCCCGCTGCAGGAAGCTGGAATAAATAGCCACTACAGGTTTTAAGCCTTCAATCGCCATACCAGCCGCTAAAGTCACTGCATGCTGTTCCGCAATGGCTACATCAAAATAACGGTCAGGGTAACTTTTTGAAAACTGGACTAAGTCTGAGCCTTCGCGCATCGCTGGCGTAATACCCTGCAGCCTGGGATCCACGGCCGCCATATCGCATATCCACTGACCAAAGATATTGGAGAAGGTGGCTTTGCCGGCTTTTTTGGCGGGTTGACACTGGGCTGTCGGGTCAAATTTACTGACGGCATGGTAACCAATAGGGTCTTGTTCAGCTGGTAAATAACCTTTGCCCTTTTTTGTCACCACATGCAGTAACTGCGGACCTTTAAGATTACGCATATTACGGATGGTATCTACCAGACCTTTGACATCATGACCGTCAATAGGCCCTATGTAGTTAAAGCCCAGTTCTTCAAAAAAAGTACCAGGGGTGACCATACCTTTAAAATGTTCTTCAGCGCGGCTGGCCAGTTGATGCAAAGGCGGCATACCGCTCAGTATTTTTTTACCACCTTCGCGCAGACTGGTGTAAAAGTTACCGGATAAGATGCGGGCAAAATAACGATTTAACGCGCCGACGTTTTCCGAAATCGACATTTCGTTGTCGTTTAAGATCACCAGCATATCGGGTTTGACTTCACCTGCATGGTTCAGAGCTTCAAAAGCCATCCCAGCGGTAATAGCACCATCGCCGATCACAGCCACGACTTTGCGGTTTTTCTGTTCTGCCCGGGCAGCGATGGCCATGCCTAAAGCGGCACTGATGGACGTGCTGGAATGACCGACACTTAAGGTATCGTATTCACTTTCTTCCCGCCATGGAAAAGGGTGCAAACCATCTTTCTGGCGGATGCTGTGCATCTGATCGCGACGACCGGTCAGAATTTTATGAGGGTAAGCCTGATGACCCACATCCCAGATTAATCGGTCAAAGGGGGTGTTGTAGACATAATGCAAAGCCACAGTCAGCTCAATAGTACCAAGACCTGAAGCGAAATGGCCGCTGCTTTGGCTGACGGTTTTTAATAAAAAAGCCCTTAGTTCATCACTCAGAGCTGGTAACTCATCCTGTGGTAACTGGCGCAAATCGGCAGGCCAGTTGGCTTTGTGGAGCAGAGGGAAATCCTGACTAGCTAATGTCATGAGAATGCCTGTATCTAAAACTGTCGGGCAATGACGTACCGGGCCAGCGCCACCAGTTCGTCTGTTGCATAAGGAAGTTCGCGCAAAGCGGCTAATGCCTCTTCAACCAATAGTTGTGCTTTTTGTTTCGCCTGGTCCAGGCCCAATAAAGCCGGATAAGTGGCTTTATTGGCTTTTTGATCCGAACCTGCGGTTTTGCCCAGCACCTGGGTGTCGCCTTCGATATCCAGAATGTCATCCTGCACTTGAAAGGCTAAACCTATGGCTCTGCTGTAGCGAACTAAAGCCTCTAAATGGGTGACATTATCCACTGGACTGGCCAGATAAGCAAAACGTACTGAACACTCAATCAGGGCGCCGGTTTTTAATTGATGCATCTGCTCTAAGGCTTCAACCGACATTTTCTGATTGGTATGCGCCAAATCAATAGCCTGACCACCACACATACCGTTGTAGCCCGCATGCAAAGCTAACTGTTGGACCATAGCAACAATACGTTGTGGGTGAACCTGCTGATAATCATGGCTGCTTAATAGTTCAAAAGCGAAGGTCTGTAGCGCGTCGCCAGCCAGAATAGCGGTCGCTTCATCAAAAGCTTTGTGACAGGTGGCCTTGCCACGGCGTAAATCGTCGTTATCCATGGCGGGTAAGTCGTCATGGATCAAAGAGTAGGTATGCAGGGCTTCAATAGCTGCTGCCGGGCCATCTAAATCTGTTAAAGAGGCACCTAACATCTGACCACAGCTGTAGACTAAAAAGGGGCGCATACGCTTACCACCGAGCAGTAAACTATAGGCCATTGCCTGGTGCAGACGCGGGTCAGTCAGAGGTTTTTTATCTAAGTGCTGTTGCAGAACCTGTTCCAGTCGTTGCTGGTACGAGGTTAAAGAATCTAACGTCAAATCAATCACCTTCGCTGGTCACAAAAGGTTCGAGCCGATCTTGCCCACCGTCCTGGACTAATAGCTGGACTTTTTGTTGGGCAGCCTGTAATTGCTGCTGACTGGTACGGGAGAGTTCAATACCACGTTCAAATTGTTGCAAGGCCTGATCAAGGCTCAAGTCACCTTGTTCCAGCTGCTGTACTATCTGTTCCAGCTCGGCAATGCTTTGCTCAAAATGGCTGAAATCTGTTTTCTTTTTTGTCATATTTTCGCCTGATAATGGGTGTCTGACCAAGCCCAGCGCGCTATTATGAGCAATCAGGACCGCGTTGGGAAAGGATAAATTTGTTTGAAGCCTTAATTTATAGTTAACTATCCCATACTTTTGCCGATAACTCACTATAAGCTAAGATAAAACCAACTTTATGCTGGTACAAAATCAACGATTTGCATTCAGTTTTCCGGGAGATACAGAGTGGATTTAGCAACCGTCATAGGATTAGTCGCGGTCATGGGCATGATGGGCTGGGCTATGTGGCTCAGTGCCAGTGGCAATATCGCCATGTTTTACGATTTTGTTTCTATCGTCATAGTGTTTGGCGGCAGTATTACCGCGGTTATGATTAAATTTACCTTCACTCAGTTGGCTGGTTCGATGAAAGCCGCTGCTAAAGCCTTTATGTTTAAAATTGAGTCTGCTGAGGAGCTGATTGAAAAAGCAGTGCAATTGGCTGATGCGGCCCGTAAAGGTGGTTTTTTAGCGCTGGAAGAAGCTGAAATACCGAATCCTTTTATGCAAAAAGGCATCAATATGCTGGTAGATGGCCATGACGCGGATGTAGTGCGTGGTACTCTGGAAAAAGATATTGAACTGACCTATGCCCGACATGATGTGGCGATTCAGGTGTTTAAACAAATGGGCGATTTGGGGCCGGCCATGGGCATGATAGGCACTTTGATTGGTCTGGTCGCTATGCTATCCAATATGTCGGATCCTAAAGCCATAGGTCCGGCCATGGCCGTTGCTTTGTTAACGACTTTGTACGGCGCTATTCAGGCTAACTGTATTTTTTTACCTCTGTCAGAAAAAATGGCAGTACGTAATGAAGAAGAAAAAACCAATAATGAACTGATTCTGGATGCCATTATGGGCATACAGGACGGTCAGAATCCAAAAGTGATCGAAGGCATTTTACGCAATTACCTGCAGTCGAAAAAACGTGACCCGGCAGCGCCTGCCGCCGCAGAGTAGGTTCGGCTATGGCCAAGTGTAAAAAGTGTCCACCACCAGGTTTACCTGCTTATATGGGAACCTTTGCCGACCTGATGTCGTTGCTGATGTGCTTTTTTGTGCTGTTGTTGTCGTTTTCAGAAATGGATGTGCTGAAATTTAAGCAAATAGCAGGGTCCATGCAGTACGCTTTTGGTGTGCAAAACAAAATTGAAGTCAAAGACATCCCTAAGGGCACCAGCGTCATTGCGATGGAGTTCAGGCCAGGCCGTCCTGATCCAACCCCTATTGATACCATCCAGCAGCAAACGGTGGAAATGACGCAGCAGATGCTGAATTTTCAGGCGGGCAAAGAAGATGAAGCCGGTGGACGGCAGGAACAGCGGGAGGATAAAACCGGTGGTCAGTCAACCAGCACTGCAGAAGAGCCTTTGGATTCACCTGAAGTTGCTGCAGCAGGGGAGTTGCAGGAGCAAACCAACGAGCTGTTGAAAAAAATCGCCGAGCAACTGGAAAAACAAATTATGGATGGTGCTATTGAACTGGAATCTTTAGGTCAGCAGATTATTATCCGTATTCGTGAAAATGGCTCATTCCCTTCTGGATCTTCGTTTTTACAGCCGAAATTTAAGCCTATTATTCAGAACATCGGTGCTTTACTCAAAGATGTACCGGGTGAAATCACAGTGTCAGGGCATACAGATGACGATCAGGTGTCTGATGAATTGCACAGCAATAACTGGGATTTGTCCGCCCAGCGGGCAGTGTCTGTGGCTTCAGAAATGATTAAAGCCCCGGGTTTTGATAAAAACCGTCTGGTGGTGGTCGGCCATGCAGAAACCCGTCCTTTAGTGCCAAATGATACTGAGAACAACAGAAAACGTAATCGCAGGGTAGAGATTTCTATTATGCAGGGCAAACCAAAAGAGTCTGAACCTATCAGTCTGGAACCTGCAGCGCAGGGCACACCAAAGCCGTAGTTTGAGTCATAATAAAAGCTAAACTGTTTTATCAAGGCGCGGTATAATCCGCGCCTTTATTTTTCAGCGAGCTCTTTGTGATGGAATTTTTAGTCAAACTGCACCCGGAAATCTCTATTAAAAGTAAGTCGGTCCGGAAACGTCAGACCATGCTGTTAGAGCAGAATCTGAAAACTATCTTGTTGCGGTTAGACCCCTCTGTCACTGTGAAAAATAACTACGACCATATTCTGGTTCAGGTCGCATCCGACAGTGCTAAATTGCGTCAGCAAATGATTGATCATTTAGCCTGTATTCCCGGCATAGTGCAGTTCATGGAAATGCAATCCGGCACTTATAGCTCATTGCATGATATTTTTGAGCAAGTACTGAAGGCATTAAAACCACGACTGGAAGGGAAAAGCTTTTGTGTGCGGGTTAAACGTACCGGCGATCACGAATTCAGCTCGCTCGAAGCCGAACGTTATATAGGCGGTGGTTTAAATCAACATATTCCTTCGGCTCGTGTACAGCTGAAAAACCCGGATGAAGTGGTTCGGGTTGAAATTAAACGTGACCAACTCATTATTGTCAGTGACGTATTTGATGGCATGGGTGGTTTTCCTCTGCCAAGTCAAAGTGATGTGTTGTCGTTAATTTCCGGTGGTTTTGACTCAGCAGTCGCCAGTTATCTGATGATCCGCAAGGGTCTGCGTACTCACTATCTGTTTTTTAATTTAGGCGGCGCGGCCCATGAAACCGGTGTGCGGCAGATGGCTTTTTATTTGTGGCAGAAATTCAGTTTGTCGCACAAGGTTAAATTTGTCAGTGTGGATTTTGCCCCTGTAGTGACAGAAATTCTGGAGAAGGTCGACAATGGCCTGATGGGCGTGATCCTCAAGCGTCAGATGATGCGTGCAGCCGCTGTTGTGGCTGAACGTTTGGGCATTCAGGCGATAGTCACAGGTGAAAGTGTCGGTCAGGTTGCCAGTCAGACCATAGCCAACTTAAGTGTGATAGACAAAGCCACAGACACTCTGGTGCTACGACCACTGATTTATCAGGACAAACAAGAGATCATTGATTTAGCCCGCAAAATTGGTGCTGAAGATATGGCCAAAACCATGCCGGAATACTGTGGTGTGATTTCCAATAAACCCACTATCAACGCCGATTTAACCAAAGTACTGCAGGCTGAACAGCAACTGGATTTGGCCGCGCTGGAAAAGCTGGCGTTGGATGCCAATGTGCTGGATATCCGTACCGTCGAGTTTCAGGCAGAGCAGCAAATCAGCACAGTGCTGGATGAAAGTGCTATGGCAGAGGATGCCATTATTCTCGATATCCGGGCACCGGATGAAGTCGACATCAAACCTTTAACAGGCGTCAATCATCAGGTGCAACAGTTGCCTTTTTACAAACTGGCCAGTCAGTTTAGTCAGCTTGATCAAAGCCAACAGTATTATCTGTACTGTGAACGTGGGGTGATGAGTCGTTTACAGGCCTTGTTGCTGGCAGAGCAGGGCCATCAGAATGTCGGCGTTTATCGGGGCGACTTTTGAAGTAACAGCTGATAAAGAGCCTGATGGGCAGGCAGTTGCAGTTGATGCTGCTCTGCCTGTTTTAGTAAAAAACCTGTGATGTAATCCAGCTCTGTGGGGCGGCCTTTGGCAACATCCTGTTGCATCGATGAGTAATTCTCTGCGGTTTGTCCGAGTACCTGATTTACCCGGCTTTGGATCGCCTCAACACTGAATTCTTGCCCTGACGCTTTTGCGACCAGCACAAATTCTTCAATCAACAGCCTTATCGCTGCTGTATATTTGCTATTAGTCAGCTCGCCGTTTTTGCATTGATGCAAGGCGGTCAATGGGTTAATCACAGCATTTACGGCTAACTTCTGCCAGAGTGATGGCCAGATATCCGCTTCGACGACCAGAGGGCCCAAAGCGGCCTGCATGGCCTGCTCCACTTCTTGTCGCTGTGAAAAAGCGGCCTGATTAAGAGCCCCTAATACAGATTGTCCCTGGCCGCTGTGGATCAGGGTTGAATGATCAGGTTTAAAAGCGCCATGGCTGGTGCTTAAGAACCAAAGCCCTTGTTCAGGCTGAAGTAGTGACAACACCTGCTCAATAGTACCCATACCGTTATGGCTGAGGACCAGTTGGGCGTTCTTTGCCATCAAAGGTAATAACTGCAGCACTGCATCCACGACCGCATAAGCTTTTACAGGTAAGAGGATAAAAGAGTAGGGACGGCTGGCAGTTACAGGCAAAGAAAAATGCTGAGAATGATCGGCAGACTGGAAAATAAAATCAAAAGCTCCGGCTGTACGCCTGTGTAATTGCACCGGATAACCTGCCTGATGCAAACGGGCTGTCGCCAGCAGGCCAATAGCGCCCTCACCTACGACAGTCCACAGAGGGAGGGTTATCTGGTGCGGTTGCGCCATTTCTTCACAGCAAAATAGCACAAATAAAAAGCTGCCATACCCGTTATATCGGCCACCCAATCCAGCAATTCTGCTCTGCGGTAACTGGTCAGGTAATTCTGCAGGAACTCAATAGCAACGCCATAAGCGGCCATAATAACTACGGCCTGCCACAATCTGGGCTTATAACTCCATTGCAACAAAGCGGTAAGGCAAAAAAAGATTAAAAAATGCAGATGCTTGTCGTAGCGGTTCAGGCTAATGCCACTACTTTTTACTTCTGTCAGAAAACCAAAAGTAGCAGCGGTAAACACCAGCAAACAAATCGCATGGTAAAAATGACGCTTCACAAGATACTCTTCTTTAAAAGACCTGCCCGGATTGTATCAGCTTTACGATTACAATCTCCAGCCTGAAACAAGCTGAGGCTCTATGTCTCTTGTTAAAAAGTGATCCTCAAGAAGTTCTGACGCGCCAGACCACTCAATTTGGGCCTGGCTTCGCTGAAAAATAGCATAGACAGCAGTGCTGAACTGCCACCCGTGCAGGGCGGCAGCTCTTTCCTTGCTGTTAATCGGATCTGTGGATGTGAACTTAGTCTCTGAAGTTCTTAAATTGGAACGGCTGACCCAGGTTACTGGTTCTGACCAATTGCATCACTTCCTGCAGATCGTCACGCTTTTTGCCCGTCACCCGCAGCTCTTCGCCCTGAATGGCTACTTGTACTTTAATACCACTGTCTTTGACCAGTTTAACGACCTTTTTGGCCATCTCTTTGTCAATGCCTTGTTTGATACTGACATGGCGCGTAATGTATTTGCCGTGACGATCTTCTTTTTCAATTTTAAAGCTACTGACATCCAGCTGCAGTTTGCTGGCTTTGGTGGCAAAAATGTCAAACAGTTGCATCACTTGCTGATCCGCCTCTGCAGTCAGTTCAATGTGCTCTTTGTTCAGCTCAATTTTGGCATCCACTCCGCGAAAATCAAAACGGGTTTCAAGTTCGCGTTTGGCGTTCTCAACCGCGTTTCTGGCCTGGTTCATATCAATTTCTGAAACAATATCAAATGAAGGCATGGTGTTCTCTTTTTCCTTTAAAATCTGTGGGTCATTATAAGCGAAAGAATCCACGGAGCGAACCTGATCTGTGGTGAAATCCCCTTTGTTTATCCGCTGCAGGCAAATATTTTCCAGAGTACAACGGATCCTGATGGCAGCGGCTAGTAACAAGAGAGACGTCTGGATTTCTGTTGACTTTCGTCTTACCGCAGCTACACTGAGCCCGCGTTTTTCAGGTGCCCATAGAATGTGATCCACATTTGAGGGTGAAACGGGAATCTGGTGTAAATCCAGAGCTGCCCCCGCAACGGTAAAACAACAGAGAGCTTTGCTCTGGCTTGGATAAAACCACTGTCTTCAGATGGGAAGGGATCCGGGCTTCTTTTATATCCTTCGTACTTGAAGCTGCAGCTTTGTTGACTGCGTGCTCTCGCCCCAGTCACATAGGACTACTATGCTCCTGGGGTCTCGCACACTTGTCGCCTCCCTGCAACTCCAATTACTTTGGCTATATAGCCTGTTGTCAGCCCGGAGACCGGCCTGAAAAGTTCATTCACTATTCAGGACGCGGTGGGCGTCTTTGGGAGACAACATGTTTAAAAAATCTTTGCTGGCGACTTTAGTCGTTGGCTTGCCTGCTTTTGTATTGACCGCTCAGGCGGACGACAGTTCAGACGATCCACTGGAACACATCAGTATTTATGCCACCCGTCAGGCGCAGCCTGTACATCAGATTTTATCTTCAGTCACAGTGCTTGACCGCGGGCAAATTGAACAGGCTCAGGTGTCTGATCTGCCTGCTTTATTGCGTCAGGTGGCTGGTGTACAAATCAGCCGCTCTGGTGGCAAAGGCCAGACCAACACTGTGTTTTTGCGGGGTGGGGCAGCAGGTCATACGCTGGTACTGGTTGATGGTGTCCGTACTGGTTCTGCCACTTTAGGTTATGCTTCTCTGGCTGAACTCTCTTTGCAACAAATCGAACAAATTGAAGTGATTAAGGGACCAAAAGCTGCTTTATATGGCTCGGACGCTTTAGCTGGTGTGATAGCTATCACCACACGCAAAGCAGATCACACCTCAGTGCAGTTAAAAACCGGCCGGTATCAAAGCCATGAAGCCGATATTGCCACCAGCCAGCAGTATGGTGCTTTGAAGGTACGCACGAATTTAGGCTGGTCTGATACCGAAGGTTTTGATGTGCGCCCTGGCACACAAGCGGACAAAGATGGTTTTGATCAACGTTATGGCAAGTTAGGTGCAGAGTACAACACAGAGTATGGCCTCTGGTCTGCCGATCACAATGTACTCAGAAGCCGGGGCCAGTATGACTTTGATCCCACGTGGGGGCCAGGCGCTGATCAGGTGGAAACTAAAACCAACCAAAGCCGTTTAGGCTGGGCATTGGATGGCGATAAATCCAGTCAGAAACTGAGTATCTCTCAGAATCAGACGGAAGATTTAAACTGGGGTGAAGACAGTCCGGCCAGTTTATTTGAAACCGAACGGCATGAACTGGATTATCAATACAGCCGTAAGCTAACGAGCAGTTTAACTGCATTAACTGGTGTGAACTGGTATCAGGAAGATGTGTCCGGCAGCGATTTGGGTTATGACGTTGATTCCCGTATCAATAAAGCTGTGTTTGCCGGTGTCAGTTATCAATCCGGAGCCTGGTTAGCCGATGTCACGGGCCGCCATGATAAACAAAGTCAGTATGGCCACTACAACACCTATGAACTGGGGTTAGGTTATCAACTGACCAACGAATTATTGGTACGAGCCAGCCGCAGCAGCGCTTTTAAAGCACCAAGCTTTAACGACCTGTATTACCCTTTTAGCGGTAACAAAGATTTAGCGCCTGAAACTGCAACCTCGGATGAATTGGGATTAAAGTACCGTAGTGGTGAGCTGCAGATCGAAAGCTCTGTTTATCAGCAGAATGTCAACAATCTGATCCAATGGGCTCCGGCTGAGGATGGCAACTGGGTACCCCAAAACGTCGGCGAAGCGAAAATCAAAGGGGCTGAACTCAGTGTCAGTCATAACTGGCAACAGCTGCATCAGCAACTGGCTTACAGCTATACGGATGCCAAAGATGAAACCACAGATGAGCCTCTGATCAAACGTTCTAAGCATACAGTGCACTGGCAGGGCGCTTATCAGTGGCAGAATTGGCGGCTATTTGTGACTTCGGACTACCAGAGTGATTTCCAGACAGGTGATTTTGCCACACCTCAACTGGGTGGATACACTTTATGGGGGGCAGGGGTCAGTTACGACTTAAGTAATGAGCTACAAATTGCGGCTAAAGCCGACAACCTGACCAATAAAGATTATCTGTACCTGCCAGGTTATGCCACAGCAGGGGCTGAATGGTCTTTACGTTTACACTGGACCCCTGATTTTTAATCACCAGGGTCAGAGCCCTGGCTCTGACCCAAATTGTTTTAAGCCTTAAG
>CAMLSF010000045.1 GCA_946482615.1 uncultured Chromatiaceae bacterium
GACAAAAGCTGCCAGCGGCGCCCAGGCTCCGCTGGTCAGCTCGTAGGCTGCAGTGAGTAAAAGTCCTGAAAACAAAACCCAGAGGATGGTTTGGGTGCGTAAGGTTTTTAATGCTGTTTTTTCATCTTCACTGTCGGCCTTTTTTAGTACAGCTTTCATCCCTACGATCACGCCAGCTATTGCGGCCAGAGCGCCAAGCATAGCGCCCCCCAGCAGCACTGCAACTTTCGCCAGCCAACCACTGTGTTGCGCTGCAACAGAGACAGAAGTCGCGGCTGCGACAGGAGGGGCTACACTGGTCAAAGCTGCGGCAACCATAGCACTAAAGCCTAAACCCGGTGCTGTGCTTAACACCAGTTGGCCATAACGTGCTAATAAGCTGTCTTTTAACTGCTCCCGTACTCTGGACAGTTTTTTTCGTACATTGGCATCACTTAAACCCAATAAATCAGCAACTTGCTGACTGGATTGTTCTTCACGGTAATAAAGTAAAACGATCTCTCTGCTGTCTTCCGGTAACTGACTGATAAAGTCCTGCATAATAATTTGCTGTTGCTCACGTTCCAGCAGGTCTTGCATCGAGGCGGCTGGGTCAGCAAAGTTTTCCAGTAAAGTTTCTGCCTCTTCTCCCACCACTTTTTGTTTGACCTTGTGATCCCGCAGGTAGTTGTAACTGCGATGTCGGGTCATTTGCCGGACCCAGGGTAAAAAGCTGGCGGGTTCGCGCAGTGTGGCTAACTGTTGCCAGATATAAATAAAGACGTCCTGTGCCACTTCTTCGCTGGCGTCCAGATCTTTGACAATGGCTAACGCTATGCCTGTGACTGTATGGCGACATTGGTTAATAAGGCGTTCAAAAGCGCTACGATCCCCTGCAGTGGCTGCGATCACATCAGGTAATAATTTCTGTTCCACACTAGTTAACATTTTCATTATTCCTTTATAAAGTCAGTGATTTGCGCCAACAGCCATTCAGGCTGATCCCACATCATAAAATGCCGCGCCTGCCAGTTAAAGTCCAGCTTCGCTTGTGGAATAGTATTAATTTGCTGCTGATACAAGGCCTGAACCGCAGGGCGCATGGCTTCTGAAGTTAAAGCACCACCAGCCCCTAATAAGAGGACAGGTTGCTGAATTTTGTGTACTTCACTTCTCAGGTCTGTGGTTAAGAGTTCAGCGATCACTGCGCCCACAGTTGTAGGATCGGACGCGCCCGCCATTGCTGTGATTATTGCTGCATGTTCCGGCTGGCTGACCTGAATTGCCATACCTTGCTCTGTGCTTGCTGCCAGTTGGGCCGGGGTCATTTGCTGATAATACTGCTGCATCATTTTTGCCTGAGGAGCCATTTGTGCCACAGTGGTGGAGCTGTCACGGCTAAAGACAGGGGCCAGATAAGGTAAACCATCGACGGCTATGATTTTTCCGGTCAGCTGAGGGTAAGAGCTTGCCAGCTGAAAGGCCAAAAACGCCCCCATGCTATGGCCTATCACTATGGGCTGCTTTAACTGCTGCTGCTGAATATAGCCAGCCAGCTCTGCGGTCACTGTTGTCAGTTTGAGTTCAGTGGATGGGGCCGGAGTTCCGGCAAAACCCGCCAGATTGATCAAATGTAGCTGGTAGTTTGGTTTTAAAGCCGTTGCCAGTTGCTGCCATACCCTCTGATCAGACATCAGGCCTGGGATCAGAATAATGGCTTTGCCTTGGCCCTCTACCTGCACCTGAACGCTGGGTGTAGCAGGCTGTCCGGCCCTAAGGCTCTGACTCAACAACATAAAAACTGTAAAACATAGCAGAATAAAGGTGCTTTTTTTCAACATTATAGTCACTCCTGAACTGGGGTAAGGTTCTGTAGTGATGCTGTGTATTCGCGCATCACTTTGACTAAGTACCCGCAGCCTGCCGCAATGTGACAAATTTCTGCTGAAATATTTCAGACTTCTACACTTCTGGCTTTCTATTTTGTTGGTCGTTTTGTAATCTATCAGGCTTGAGCACTAAACAAATACCCGTTAGGGTGAGTAAGAAAGCTAATAAATAGAAACCGCAGTAGAAAACTGCAGGCAGTGCAACGAGGAGAGTGGATCATGTCGCAATATGCTGCCTTGAGGGCAAATGTCGGATTGTTGGGCACCCAGTTGGGTGACACCATCCGTAATCAGTTAGGTGATGCAGTTTTAGAGCGTATCGAACAAATCCGGGCTTTAGCCAAAGAAGCAAGGCAAGGCACAGAGTTGCAGGACCAGCAATTAAAACAGGTGCTGGCCAGTTTAACCGATCAGGAAATTTTGCCAGTTGCCCGTGCCTTTGCGCAGTTTTTAAATCTGGCGAACTTAGCAGAGCAGCACCACACCATCAGTAAGGCGGGCCGTGCTTCTATTGAAAAACCTGAACCTGTGGCTGAGCTGCTGCAGCTGTTGCAGGATAAAAACATCAGCAAAAGCCGGATTGAGCAGGCTGTGGCTGATTTATCCATAGAGCTGGTGTTGACCGCTCACCCGACTGAAGTGACCCGCCGCACTTTAATCCACAAACTGACCGAAATTGCGGCCTGTTTAGCAGAACTGGAGCAGGATTTAGCGCCGGTACAGCAGAAAAAAGTAGAAAACCGTTTGTATCAGCTGATCACTCAGGCCTGGCATACTAATGAAATCCGCGAACAAAGACCCACGCCTGTGGATGAAGCCAAATCCGGTTTTGCTGTGATTGAAACTTCATTGTGGGAGGCTATTCCGGAGTTTATCCGTGAATTAGATACTGCCTTGTTACCTGTGTTGGGTCATGGCCTGGCGTTAGACGCTGCTCCTATCCGTTTTTCATCCTGGATGGGGGGCGACAGGGATGGTAATCCATTTGTAACAGCCAAGGTAACCCGTCAGGTCCTGCTGTTAAGTCGCTGGAAAGCCGCTGATTTATTTTGTCGTGATTTGGATGTGCTGGCCAACGAACTGTCGATGAATCAGGCCAATGAGGCGTTACGGGCTGTAGTAGGCGACGTATCTGAACCTTATCGTAAGCTGCTGAATGACTTTCGTCATAAGTTGCTGCATACCAGAGACTGGCTGACCGAAGCGTTAAAACATGACAGATTACAACGACCAGACGATCTGATTTGGCATAACCAGCAATTGCTCGAGCCTTTGCTGCTTTGTTATCAATCGCTGCACGACTGCAAAATGCAGGTGGTGGCAGAAGGTTTGTTAAAAGATACCATTCGTCGTGCTTATGCTTTCGGTTTAACTTTGCTGAAGCTGGATGTGCGGCAGGAGTCCGGTCGTCATACTGCCGTATTCAGTGAATTTACCCGTTACCTTGGGATTGGCGATTACGCGGAGTGGGATGAAGCGACCCGACAGGCGTTTTTACTGAACGAACTGAGCAGCAAAAGACCTTTATTCCCGCGCAACTGGTCGCCCAGTCCTGAAGTAAAAGAAGTTCTGGATACCTGCGACATAGTGGCCCGGCACGGACCTGAAGCTTTATCCACTTATGTCATTTCGATGGCGGGCAAACCCTCGGACGTGCTGGCGGTGCAATTGTTGTTAAAAGACGCCGGCATTAGCTTCCCGATGCGGGTTGCACCTTTGTTTGAAACCCTGGCCGATTTAACCAATGCCCCTGAATGTATCAGCAAGTTGCTGGCGATTGATTGGTACAGAGGTTATATCAATGGTCGTCAGGAAGTGATGATTGGTTACTCTGATTCAGCCAAAGATGCCGGGGCTTTTGCTGCGGCCTGGGCCCAGTACAGTGCGCAGGAAGCTTTGGTGGCTATTTGCCAGCAGGCGAAAGTGCAACTGACCTTGTTCCATGGCCGTGGCGGTACTATAGGGCGTGGTGGTGGTCCGGCTCATGCCGCTATTTTATCTCAGCCGCCGGGATCGCTGGCTGGTGGTTTACGGGTGACTGAACAAGGCGAGATGATCCGCTTTAAGTTTGGTTTAAATGGCTTAGCGCAGCGCAGTCTGGCTTTGTATGCCAGTGCTGTTTTGGAAGGGGTATTATTACCACCGCCGGTGCCAGAGCAAAGCTGGCGTGAGCTGATGCAGCAACTGGCCACTGTCTCCTGCGAAGCTTACCGTGCTGTGGTGCGGCACCATCCGGATTTTGTGCCTTATTTCCGAGCTGCGACACCTGAGCTGGAGTTGGGGCAGTTACCGCTTGGTAGTCGTCCGCCAAAACGTAATCCAAATGGTGGTGTTGAAAGTTTACGTGCTATTCCATGGATTTTTGCCTGGTCGCAAAACCGGCTGATGTTGCCAGCCTGGTTAGGTGCAGGCAGTGCGTTGGCTGTGGTGGTTGAACAAGGTAAAACTGAGTTATTGGCGCAAATGCGTGCTAAATGGCCATTTTTCGCCACTCGTTTATCGATGCTGGAAATGGTGTATTTAAAAGCGGATGCAGAAATTGCCGCTTATTACGACGAAAAACTGGTACCGGAGCACTTATTGCCTTTAGGTTTGCAATTGCGTCAGCAACTGGCCGCAGATACGGCGTTGTTATTAAAGCTGATCCAAAGTGATACCCTGATGGCCAATGAGGCCTGGATCCGTGAGTCTATTATGCTGCGTAATACCTATGTTGACCCGCTGCATATTTTGCAGGTGGAGTTGTTAAATAGGGTGCGCCATGCGCCGGAAACTGTGAATGACAGCATTAAACGCGCTTTGATGGTGACTATTGCCGGTATAGCTGCTGGTATGCGTAACTCGGGTTAAGCGGGTTTTATTACTTGAATAAAAAAGAGGGCCCAACCTAATGAGCCCTCTTTTTACTTCAGGGATTAAAACTTAGAAAAAGCTTTTCTTAAATTCAACACCGATAATACGAGGTTCGTTGACAAAACCTGTCAGGTTATTGAAGTCGATAGCGCCTTTTAAGTTGTCTTCGTCTGTGATATTACGGCCGAATAACGCCACTTCGTAGTCATTATCAAAGTTCAGATAACCAATACGTAAGCCTGCTTCGAAGTTGCCGTTGGTATGGTATTCCATAGACTCATACAGGAACAGATTGGTTTTACCCTGACGGGCTACATCGCCATAAATATAAATCTCACCCGTGCTGACCGGAATATCGTAACGGGCATTGACCGTTAAAATAGTTTCAGGAGCTTGCGGGAAAGGGTTGCCGTCAATAAAGACTAAACCATCGCCGTTTGAAGGGTTGGTTGGAGTACACATGCCTGAACCACAAGGGGCAACCAATAAGTTTTCGTCCTTCAGTTCAGTGTTGTTGTAACTGAAACCACCGCCCACGACCAGACTCTTGGTGGCACGCCATTCAGCGTCCACTTCAAAACCATAGCCCACACCTTTGTCAGCGTTTAACAGCTGATTACCCTGGGTTTCACCACCAATAGCGGATAACTGAATATCGTCAATGGTGTAATAAAACAAAGCACCGTTCAGACGCAGTGAATCGTCCAGCAAGTCAGACTTAGCACCTACTTCAAAGGATGTAATAGTTTCTGAGTCAGCCACTGAAGGAGGTGCTTCAAAGGCCACATCACGGCCTTGAATGGACTGAGCACGGAAACCGCTGGCTACACGACCAAACAGGCTGGTTGAGTCTGTTAAGCGGTAGTTACTGCTTAATTCCCAGCTGACCTGACCGTCGTCGACTTTGATTGGGTCGTAATCCTGGATACTGGCGGCACCTATAGTCAGCGCAAAGCCGTCTACGTTCTGTTGACCAACCCAGAAGGTTTTTTCGTCGTAAGTGTAACGAATACCACCTGTGATATCCCAGCGATCGGTCAGATTGTAAGTGGATTGACCAAATACAGCCCAGCTTTCATTGCCATGGTAAACCGTAGTAGCACCGAAGAAACCGTCGATACTGGTCACGCCAAACGAAGAGTCAAAGTAGAAAGCGCCAACCTGCCACTCTAAAGCTTCATTGGTATCACTGGCTAAACGGATTTCCTGAGTAAACTGTTCCAAATCGTCTAACTGGTCTTCAGTTACTGCATCAAATGGTACTGTGCCAGGACCTGCAGGAGTACCACCGTCTATATCGCCTTTGCCTTTACCGTCGGCATTTTCCTGAGCAGTGATCGAGGTCAATGTCATACCATCAATATCAAATTCCAGCGTTAACGAAGCGCCGAAATTGTCATATTTCTGGAAGTTGCCATCGCCTTTGTCGTAATAGACGGTATCACGGTCATAATTGTCGTTCAGCTCGTTGCTGCCCGGCGTCAGGATATTGGCTCTGAATAGAGATGAAGTACCATCCAGCTTACGGCCATGTACATTCAGCAAGGCAGAAAAGGCATCAGTATCGTATAAAAATTGCAGACGGCCTGCTTTTTCATCATGACCCCCGGTAAAGTCTTTTTCACCGGTAAAACCGTTATCTACCCAGTCATCGCGGTTTTGGTTCATCAGGGAGATACGGGCAGATAACTCGTCCGTTAAACCACCACCTGCAGCACCTTCCACATTAATAGTGCCATAGCTGCCAATGGTCGCTTTAGTGTAGGCTTCAAAGTCCTGGGTAGGCTTGACTGAACTGAACTTTACGATACCTGCTGTGGTATTACGGCCAAACAAGGTGCCTTGTGGACCACGGATCACTTCAGCTTGCTCTATATCAAATAACGGGAAACTTTTGAGGATCACGTTTTCCATCACCACGTCATCCATAATCACAGAAACTGGCTGAGAAGCTGCCAGGTCAAAATCTGTGTTTCCCAAACCACGGATATAAAAACGTGGTGCAGCACGGCCGTTTGATGACTCAGCGTACAAACCTGGAATTTTGCCAGATAAAGCCTGGATATCCTCGCCACCTGCAAACAAAGCGTCGAACTTTTCACCGCTTAAAGTTGCAATAGAGATAGGAACTTCCTGGGTGCTTTGCACACGTTTTTGTGCCGTCACCATAATGCGTTCCAATTTGGTCTCTTCAGCAGCCTGATCTTTGTCACTTTCCTGCGCGAATAAAGCAGGAGAAAGACCCATGGCTGCAGCGAGCAGACTGGCCTGAATACTCAATGCCAGAACAGACTTTTTGCATGTTTTCATCAATGTTTTACCTTAGTTTTAGGCTGTTATGTGTTTTCTGGTGCGTCCTGCGATCTATTATCAGCGCGAACCCTACAAACTCTGGAGTGACCACAGTGTCTGCACTGATAACTTGTCTGCTACTATAGCATTTTGTAGCTACTTTTGCCGATCTGGTCGATAAAATGGCTAATAATCATCAGCTTGTTGTAGATTATTTGCACGTTATCTACTTAAGCAATGTCTGGTTTACCTGGTGATAACTTAGTCAGGTTCAGGTTTTAAGCCGAAAAAGAGCTGTGTAAATTGAACAGGGGCCCTGATGAGAAGAGTAATAACTGACCAGAAGCTCATCTCCTTGCAAAACCATGCCGGCATAGCTGGTATCTCCACCCGAAGGCAAGGCCATTAGTTCTGTCAGTTGTCCACTTTGCTGATCCAGTGTGACCAGGCTGGTCCGTACTTTTTTGTCATACAACCGTACCATGGCCAGTATCTGGCCTGATGGTATAAAAATGGCCTGGGGGCCGCCAATACGGCAACCTATGTCCAGCCAGTTCCAGTTTTGGTAAGGGGGTAAAGCATAACCCAATTGACCATGATCAGGATCTTTTCGTAATAAACACCAGGCTTTGTGATCTCCATCAAACAACAAAGCGGCTTCATTGGCATAACCTTCACAATAGATGCGAGGGGCTATTACATCAAACTGGCCTGTATCCTTTTGTTGGTACAAGCGAATATGCCGGTCAGCACCACACTTGTAGGCGACAGCATAGGCCTGGTCACCCAGCCAGCTTAAACGCCATAACCAATACTCTGCTTCACCCACGGCTTGTGGCTCGGACCAGTTTTTACCGTCTTTTGAAGACCACAGATAAGACTGATAGGCCTGTTTTGTTCTGTCATGAAAAGCTGCGGCAGCCAGCAATTGCAGCCTACCTTGTGGAGTTACGGTAAGTTTGCCATCTCTTAAATCGGCATCAGGGTTTTGTAACACAGCCAGGGTGCGCCACTTTTTGCCCTGTATTGAGCTCATAATTCGTAGAACCCCATCTTTGGAGTGGTGAGTGGATGCCTGACGAAACACTAAATAATAACGCTGCCTGAAATAACACAAATCAGTGAAGGCATTGTGTTTTCCCGCTTTCCAGGCTCGTTGTACCCAAAGCAGTTCTATGGCTGATGGTGTCAAAGGTTTTGCGTTTTCTGTTCGCATAAATAGAGTGCTTTATGTTAATTATTTGTTTATTTTTTGTGCTTCAACTACACTTGGTATCTACTTTAATACCCCAGTTTTCAGCAGTGTCGGGTGTATGCCTGTCGACACACAGTGGAAAATCTTTTTTGCAGTGTACAAAACTGCGGGGAGTTTCACTATGGCGACAGAACAAGCTTTGTTTAGGGCCAAAGCTTTGCAGGCACAGCAACAGCGACTTGAGGGTCAGGTCAGTATTGTTCAGCCTGTCAGCAGCTCGGTATTGTGTTTTTGTTTGGTGTTGATTGTATTTAGTCTGCTGCTGTTTTTACATCAGGCAAATTTTTCCCGTAAAGAGACAGTGCAGGGTTATCTGAAGCCTTCCGCTGGTGTTGTCCGTATCCAAAGCCAGCGTTCGGCTGTGCTCAAACAGCTTTATGTGCGGGATGGTGCCCGGGTCGAAGCCGGTCAGAAGCTGGCTTTATTGAGCAGTGATGAATTTCTGGCCGCCGGACATAGTTTGACCAGCCATTTGCAGGGTAGTCTTTTACATCAACTGGCTTTAAACAGCCAAAAGCAACAGGAACTTATGCAGAGTTTTGAGCAGCAAGGCCAGCAACTTGCGGCGCAAATTAACAACATCAAACAGCAGCTTTCAGACAACCAACGTCAGCAGAAACTACTTGTTCAGCGAATAACCTTGCAGGCGGAGCGCTTAGTCGCTCAGCAGGAACTGGCACTCCAAGGCCACTTACCCAGGCAGCAACTGGAACAACAACAAGATCAGCATCTGATGCTGCAGCAACAACTGGCTGAGGTGCAAACTTTGGCTCAATCCATTCGTCAGCAACAAATCCAATGGGAGCATCAGCGGCAGACTTTACCTGTGGAGCGCCAACGCCAGTTACAACAACTGAAAGCTGAGCGGCTGCAGTTTGAACAACAAAAAACCGAACTGCTGGCCCGCGGTGAAGTACTGTTAACAGCCCCTGTGGCAGGTCGGGTGACTAATATAGTCGTGAGTCAGGGACAACAACTGCAAGGCTCTCAGGTGCTGATGCAACTGCTGCCTGAATCTGGTTTTTTGTATGCTCAATTATTAGTACCAACCCGGGCTTTTGGCTTTATTCAACCAGGGCAACGGACCTGGCTCCGGTTTGATGCTTTTCCTTACCAGCGGTTTGGCTTGTATCAGGGGGAAGTCAGTCAGCTGTCAAAAGCCGTGCTGATGGCGCAAGACCCTGATAGTCCGGTGCAGATCCGTGAACCTGTCTATCAGGTGCAGGTGCGGCTGAACCAGCAGTTCATTGAAGCCTACGGTGAGCGGATGCCTTTACAGGCCGGTATGTTGTTAAGTGCCGATATCATACTTGAACAACGTTCGGTGTTGAGTTGGTTATTGGATCCACTGGTCAGCTTAAAAGGTCGTTTTCAGATTTAGATCAGATATCAAAAGGAGGTTGAGAGAGTGAACAGGATAGCAAAAAGCAGGTACTCACTCAGCTGGATTCAGCTTGGCTGTTAGGATATTCAGATGCAAATCATCTATCAATCCGAAGCCGCTGAATGTGGGCTGGCTTGTCTGGCGATGGTTGCAGGCGCTTATGGTTACAAAACTGATATGGCCAGTTTGCGCCAGAGGTACCCATTGTCACTCAAAGGTGCGACGTTACAGCATTTAATGCAACTGGCTGATCAGTTGGGTTTGGCGGGCCGCGCCTTGCGGTTGGAGCCGGACGAACTGTCACAACTTAAACTTCCTTGTATTTTGCATTGGCAGATGAGTCATTTTGTAGTCTTGGTGAAAGTCAAAGGTCAGAAAATCCAGATTCTTGATCCGGCTTTTGGCAAGAGGGATTTAACTGCTGCCGATCTTGATCAATGCTTTACCGGTATTGCGCTGGAGCTGAGCCCGACTGCCGGGTTTGAAAAAGCTGATCAACGGCAGAGATTAACTATTCGGCAGTTTTGGTCCTCGGCGTCCGGGTTATGGCCAGCTTTAGCACGGATCCTGTTGATGTCTGTGGTACTGCAGTTTTTTTTGCTGGTAGCACCTTATTATATGCAGCTGGTTGTCGATGAAGTTTTAGTGAGCAGAGATCTGGATCTGCTGTATGTGCTGGCAGCTGGCTTTGGACTATTACTGCTGTTGCAAATACTGACCAATATACTGCGTAGCTGGTTGGTACTGCATTTAGGCTCTGTATTAAATCTGCAACTGGCGACTAATCTGTTCCGGCACTTGTTGCATTTGCCACTGAGTTTTTTTGAAAAGCGTCATATGGGCGATATAGTGTCGCGTTTTGGTTCTTTGCAACAGCTGCGGGAATTGCTGACGAATAGTCTGATTGAAGCTTTGATTGATGGCCTGATGGCTTCGGCTGTCCTGGTGTTACTTTTTGTTTATCAGCCCGTGCTGGCTTCCGTGGTGTTGGCAGCTGTGCTGCTTTATGCCTTATTGAGATTTATTTTTTATGCACCGCTCAAGCAATGTACAGAGCAAAGCATCATAGCTCAGGCTAAAGAGCAATCCGGTTTTATGGAGAGCATTCGGGCCATTCAGTCGTTGCAGTTGTTTTCAAAACAAAGTCAGCGTTTAAGCTTATGGCAAAATCAGTACTCAACAGCTGTTGATCAACAATTCAGGCTGGGCCGCTGGCAAGTGTCGCTGCAGGCCGTGCATCAGTTGTTATTTGGCCTTGAGCATATCATTGTGATTTATCTGGCGGCTTTGGCTGTGCTCGACACCAGATTTAGTGTCGGTATGTTGTTCGCTTTTGCCAGCTACAAAAGCCAGTTTACTCAAAGAGCTGCTGCTTTTATAGATCACTGGATTGAGTTCCGTATGCTGGAGCTGCACTTACAACGTCTGGCCGATATTGCCCTGGCTGAAACCGAAAGATCAGGCGAAAATCAGCCATATTTGCCGTTACAGGGCCATATTGAACTACGTGATCTGAGTTTTCGTCAGGCTGAACAGGAGCCCTGGTTATTCCATCAGCTGAATTTCAAGCTTTCTCCCGGTGAAAGTGTCGCTATTGTTGGCCCATCAGGCATAGGCAAAACCAGTTTGCTCAAAGTCATTCTTGGCTTCGCCTGTGCGCAGCAGGGCAAAGTGCTGGTGGATGGTATGGAGTTAACCAGCTTTGGTTTACAGCACTACCGTAGTCAGGTTGCTGCTGTGATGCAGAATGATCAGTTGTTGTCAGGTTCGATTCTGGACAATATCAGCTTTTTCAGCCCAAAACCTGAGGTTCAGCAGGTGATGTATTGCGCAGAACTTGCAGCTGTTCATCAGGATATAGTGGCTATGCCTATGGGCTACAATACACTGATTGGTGATATGGGTTCAGCTTTGTCGGGAGGGCAAAAACAACGGCTGCTGCTTGCCCGCGCTTTGTATCATAAACCCCGGGTGTTAGTGTTGGATGAAGCCACCAGCCACCTTGATTTGCTGCTGGAGGCCCGTGTGAATCAGGCTATTCGTCAGTTGCAGATCAGCCGTATTATAGTGGCGCACAGGCCTGATACTATTTTAACTGCGGATCGGATTTTATTGCTGCAGCAAGGCAAACTAACCGATATCACCCTCGAATTTCAGCAACTGCATAAGTCTGCTGCATCACTGCGTTATGCAGAAGCGACTTAGCTTTTCGGCTGCCAGAGTTCAAATCTGTTGCCTTCAGGGTCCATGGCCCAGCCAAATTTGCCATAGTCACCATCTTCAATCTGATCATCGACCCAGACATTGGCGGCTTTCAGTTGTCTTAACATAGCCTCTAAGTCTGTGACTCTGTAATTCACCATACTTTGCTGGCTCTGAGCACCAAAATAAGTTGTGTTGGCGGCGAAAGTGGACCAGACAGTTTCATCTCCGGCTTTAGCGATAAAGCTGCCATAAGGGGCGCCAGGCTCAAGCGGAATACCTAAGTGTTGCTGATACCAGAGGGCTAAAGCTTGAGGATCTTTAGCACGAAGAAACACACCACCTATACCTGTCACTTTTTCCATCGAATACTCCTGTTATTGCGTCAGTGTTGCCACTAACTGTTCTGGTGTGATCTGCCGGCGTAGCATAATCAAATCCTGACCCAGTGCCAGCAGTTGCCGCTGAACCTCAAGTTTAAAACTGTTAGCCGTTAACTTTTTCAGTTCATCAGCCTGTGCCCAGCCGACAGTCCGGCGGATGAGCTCGCAACCAGCATAACCTAAAGTATCCTGCCATAACTGGTGTAAAAAAAACTGTTGATAGATGGCATTCTGAAAACTCTGATCTTGGGTTTCCTTTTGCATCAAAGCGCCGAATGTTTTAGAAAACTCCTGCCATAATGCGTTGATTTGAAGAGAAAAATACTGTTGGTTTTGAGTCTTTTGGGCGGGATTTTGCACCATTAAATTTAAAATAAGGCTGGCGATAAAAGTGCCTGTATCAAAGCCTATAGGGCCATAACAGCCAAATTCTGCCCCTATCACTTTGTATTCTTCATGGTTAACCAGCACGTTACCGCAGTGCAAATCGCCATGCAGTAAGGCTTGAGGTTTGGCCAGAAAATCTGCTTTTAACTGAGCCACTTCCGCCTGCAGTGTTTCATTAAGCCATAACTCCCGCAGTTCAGGCAGTTGCGCCACACTGAGACTATTGCGTTCATGGTTACAGTAGGGGTCGGTAAACACCAGATCTTCAGTCACAAGGCAAAGTTCAGGGTTGTTAAATTGCAGTTGCCGTGCTTTTTTTACCGGACCAGTCAGCACAAAGTCGCTACTGTAAAAACTGGTTTTTGCCAGATAACGCCCCAGATGCAGACCAATATTGGCTGGTTGTTGTCCTGCCCTGAACGCGCTTCTGAGCACAGCACAATCAGATAAATCTTCCAGCAATAAAGCTGCAAGCTCCTGATCATAATGCAAAACTTCCACCAGATACTCAGGGCATATTTTTGCATGATGTTTTAAGACATCGGCTTCAATTTGTGCTCTGTGTAAGCTGACCGGCCAGTGCTGGGTTAGCCCTGAATGTTCAGGCAAAGCTTGTTTGACAATAAGGCTGGTGCCTCTGTTATTTTTAACTCTGAACACCTGATTCAGGCCAGTGGTATCCAGCAGTTCTGCAGTCAACTGACTATGGTCGCCGAACAAATCGCTGTGCTTATCGGCAAATAATGCGGCGTGTTTTGGGCTTAACACTTGGTAAGGCATCAGGAAACAGATCCATAAAATAAAGGCCATCATCGCAAACCCATGAGGGCGGCACAATGGCCTTTTCACTCCGAAGCTTGGCCCGCTCCGTTAAAAACTAAGGTTGTACTGCAGTAAAACGCAACAAAGCCGCAGTCCGGGCTTTATAAAAAGCCAAACCCGAGTCATTCAGGCTGTAGTTATCTATCCCCTGAATAGTGGTCAGAAACTGCTGCTCAACCGAAGCATTCAGGCAGGCTTTTTGGGTGGTGGCCATAGGTTTAAAGGTCAGACGCAGACCTTCAGTCTCATAAGCTCCGGTAAACTGATTACAGCCGGCAAAACCGCTGACTCTGCCGTCTTCGCCAAACTGCAGGTAAGGTGTCAGATCGGGTTCTGTTGTTGGAATCTCTTGCCCCATTAATTCGGTCAGCTTCCAGCGCACTCCTGTCAGTGTATGTTCTGCGACAGTCGTTTGTTTCGTCAGCTTGTAGTTGTCCGCTAAATCACCAGTGATCAACTGACCTTGCATATCCAGCTGGAACAACTGATTCTCGCCCACTTTATACAAAGCCGGACCATCTTTTTGGTTTAGCAAACGAATCACAGAACCCTTTGCATCCCACTCAAACTTGCCTTCTTGCTTAAAAGCTGTGCTGTTTTTACCCAGATAAGTAGTGCTGAGCAGATAACTATTGTCCATATTTAATGTTAACGAGGTTTCAATCCCTTCACAGTCAGCACAAGGCACTACACCTTTGTATTCGCCTGCCCAATCCAGGGAATTAGCGCTGTTATGGCTGTTGTCTGGTATGGCCGCCTTTTCTGCCGCAGCTGTGTTTTGTGTTGGTGTTGAAGGCTGGACAGGCGCTGAAGGCTCTGTTGGTGCAGGTCCACAGGCTGCCACTACCAGCCACGCTGTCAGGCTTACTATCAGTGGTTTCATCATAAACTCTCTCCATCTTTCGGTCATTCAGGGCATTTTGTTTCTCTGCAGTTTAAAGGTTGTGGCCTTTACCAAAGCTGAATTGACAGGAAAAACACCACACCAACCTGTATTCACAACCGCTGGTCACAGCATGCTGGAGCCTGTGACAGCGCTGGTTACACTGATGAGCATCAGCTATTTGTCCCTGAATAGAGTAGAACAAAGTCATGAACTTAACCCGAAGCAGTATAAAAAACCCGGCCGCTGTGGTGGTGGTCAGTCTGATTATGGTGTTGTTTGGTCTGCTTGCTGTGGCTAAGTTGCCTGTCCAGCTTTTACCTTCGATCGAACAGCCACAAATTTTCATCCAGAATGGCTGGCGGGCCGCTGCACCTGAAGAAATGGAATCCACCATCATTGAGCCGCAGGAGGCTGCACTGCGCACTGTGCCTGGTGTCACCGAAAGCAGTAGTTTTATTGGTGCTGGTTTTGGTTTTATTACCCTGACTTTTGATGTGGGTCAGGACATGCAGCAAGCCATGCTGAATGTCATTAATGCGCTGAATCAGGCACCACCAAGGCCACGCGAAGCCGCAGAGCCTGTGGTTTCATTAAATAGCGGTGCCGGTCCTGTGGCCAGTCTGCTGATCCGCAAGCTGGATGAAAATGCCGATGCTGATTTTACCGCTTTACAGCCCGTGATTGATGATGTGGTGTACCCCAGATTAAAAGCTATAGCAGGTGTCTCCCAGGTGGATTTAGCCAGCCGCCGCGCTAAAGAATTGCATATAGTGTTTGACCCTTACCGTCTGGCCGCTCTGGGCTTGTCTGTTGATCAGCTGAGTTCACGGATAGGCCGCGCCAGTAATGTGTCTGGCGGCTTTGCCGAAGTAGGCCGGCGTGAATACACAGTGCGTTTTGTTGGACAGTATGACCCGGCACAATACGAGCAAATGGTGGTGGCTTATCAGAACGACAGGCCTGTGTATTTGCATGAAGTGGCAGAAGTAAAAATTGATTATGCTGAACAGGCTGGTTTTACCAAACGTAATGGTTTTCCTGCGTTTTACATCACTTTACAGCGCGCCGCTGGCTCTAATACTGTCGAAATTCTGGATGCACTGAACAAAGAAATAGCCGACCTCAATCAAAATGAGCTGAAAAATAAAGGCATAGAGATAGTGCTGAGTTTTGACGCTTCAGTCCATATCAAAAGAGCTATTGAGCTGGTGAATGGCAATCTGGTTTTGGGCATAGCCTTGGCCCTTGGTATTTTGTATCTGTTTTTACGTGGCTGGCAGGCCACTCTGCTGATTGGTTTAACCATTCCCGTGTCTTTGATGATGTCTATTATGGTGCTGGATTTATTTGGCCGCTCCTTAAATGTTGTTTCTTTGGCGGGATTGGCTTTTGCGGTCGGTATGGTGCTGGATGCCGCCATCATAGTGCAGGAAAATATAGTGCGCTTATTGCAACAGGGATTAGCGCTGGAGCAGGCGGTGAAAAAAGGCACAGCACAGGTTAGCAGCGCGCTCTGGGCGTCGACAGCCACTACAGTCGCTATTTTTGTGCCCGTATTGTTTATGCAAGGGGTTGAGGGGCAGCTATTTTATGATTTGGCTCTGACTTTGGCTGTGGCTGTGACAGCTTCTTTACTGGTGGCTTTAACTGTTTTGCCTGTGGCGTCTTTGTATTGGTTAAAACCTCAAACCGGCCAACAATCTGTGCTGCTGTTCTGGCAAAAACTGGCAACCAGTATGAGCTATCTGACCCTCAGCCGTAAAAAGGCTTTGGTTTGGGTTGGCTTGTTTGTGCCCGGTGCTGTGCTGCTTATTGCCTTGCTGCTCCCCAAAGCTGATTTTCTGCCTCAGGCTTCTATTGATACTGTGTTTTCTGGTTTCTCTCTGCCGCCTGGCGCCAATATGCAGGTGCTGGAGCAGGAGATTGGCGAGCTGCTGGTCAGCCGCTTACGGCCTTATTATCAGGAGAAAAAATACCCGGCTATTAAGGGCTATAACCTGTCGATCAACAGGGGCTTTAACGTGCTTTTTGTCTATGCCGAAGACCCGGACAGCATAGAAGATATGATCAAGTTACTGCGGGAAGAAATTCTGGTCGGATTGCCGGATACCAATGCTTTTAGTGTACAAGGTTCGTTATTTAACTTCGGTTTTGGCAGCGGCCGCGAATTAAATTTGGATTTTCAGGGTCCTGATGTACCGCAACTCATGGCACAAGCCGCTGCGGCCATGCCAAAGATTGAGCAATTACTGCCGGGTGCCACAGTGCGGCCTGTACCGGATCTGGCATTAGCTCAGCCTGAACTGCGTTTAACACCGGACGAAAACCGCATAGCGCAAAGTGGAGTCGACCGTTTTACTGTGGCTACTATGGTCCGTGCTGTCACAGACGGTATTTATATAGGGGAGTACTTTGACGGTAATGAGCGGATGGACATTATTCTCAAAGGGCAGGGCTGGCAAACCCCTGAACAATTAACGGCCACACCTTTGTATACGCCGGGCTCTGGCGGTCAGACCTTAGGTCAGTTGAGTGAGCTGAACTACACCACAGGCCCTACATCCTTACAAAGGGTCAATGGTCTGCGCACTATCAGTTTGCAAGTGACGCCCCCGGCAACCATGCCGCTGGATGAAGCCATGCAAATTTTGCAAACTGAGCTGATGACTCCATTACGGGATGAAATGCCAGAACAAATTTCAGTACAGTTCCGTGGTAATGCCGATCGTTTATCGCATGCGATGACGGAGATGGGGAAAAACTTCGCCGTGGCCGTATTTATTCTGTTTCTGTTAATGGCCGCTTTATTCCGTTCAGCCAAAGACAGTGTGCTGGTGGTACTGACCATGCCTATGGCTATTTTGGGTGGGGTGCTGGCGCTGCGATTGCTGAATCTGGTGACTTTTCAGTCGCTGGATTTATTGACCATGATAGGTTTTGTCATTTTACTGGGCTTGGTGGTCAATAACGCGATTTTGTTGGTGGACCAGTGCAGGCAAAGCCAGCGTCAGGGGCTGGCTCTGGATCAAGCTTTGTATCAGGCTATTCTGACCCGGGCCAGGCCTATTTTTATGAGTACTTTAACCAGTATTTTTGGCATGTTACCGCTGGTGCTGGTACCTGGTGTGGGTTCTGAAATATACCGGGGTTTAGCTGCGGTGATAGTAGGCGGTATGACCTTTAGTATGCTGTTTAGTCTGGTTCTTATTCCGGCTTTATTACGTTTGACTTCAGCAGCTCCCCAAGCCGGGCGGGCTGCTCTTCCTTTGGAGATCTCTGATGCAACTTCATAAATGGGTTTTGACAACGGCTTTATTCTGTTCCTCTGCCCTTGTAGCGCAGACCCCTCCGGAAAAGGTGGTTAGTGTGGCAGAAGTGCAGCAGCAGGTGATGCTGCCTCATACCATGGTCACAGCTCAGGTGCAAAGCCGGTATCAGGCTGATGTGACAGCTGGGGTGGAAGGCCGTTTATTGTGGTTGGCCGAACCCGGCACGCAAATTAAACAAAATGAAGTGATAGCCCGTTTGGATACTACACCTTTGCAACTGCGGGTGGATGAGATGCATGCCCGTATCAGCAGGGCTGATATTCAGTGGCGACGTTTGCAAAAGGACGCAGCCCGTTTGCTGGAATTGAGTAAAAACAACAGTGTGGCCTTAACTCAACTGGATCAAATCAGTGCTGAGCGGGACAGTGCTGAAGCTGAACTGAAGTTACTCAAAGCTCAGCTGGCGCAGTTGCAGGATCAAATTGATCGCAGCTCCGTCAAAGCGCCTTTTGCCGGCGTGGTCGCGCAGCGTTTCCATCAATACGGTGAAGACATCGGCAGAACAGACGCTTTAGTGCGGTTGGTCAATTTAAGTGATCTCGAAGTCGTAGTGTTTGCGCCGCTGAAATATGCTGCCTTTTTACAGCAAAATCAGCTGCTTCAAGTGTTTCATAGCGGCGGCGAAAGCCAGTTGCCGGTGCGTAATCTGATCCCCGTGTCCGATATGCGCTCTCAGACCTTTGAAGCCCGGATTAAGGTGCCGGAACAGCTTCTGGCCAACTTTCAGGTCGGTCAGTTAGTTTCAGTCGCTGTACCTACAGCTGTAGCCCGGCAGCAGTTATTAGTTCCGCGCGATGCTGTGGTGGTAAAAAGTGAAGGCCAGTTTGTTTTTGTCGTGGATAAAGAACAAAAAGCGCAGCAAAAGCCGGTGCAGTTAGGTCAGGGTATGGGCAAACTCATAGCTGTGGATGCAGACTTGTCAGCGGGTGAACAAATCGTAATACGGGGGGGCGACACCTTAACCCAGGGGGACAAGGTTAAGGTGCTGACGGAGAAAGAGTTTCCGGTAAAAACTTAAGGTGCTTTGGCTGGCGCCTTGTCTTGCCAGGCCGCTGTGCCCCAGAGTGGCACACTGGTCAGCGAGTGTTTATAGCTGCCGGTGCTTTCTTTGGTCGAGTAAGACAAATACAACAAAGTCTGGCTGCTGCTGTCCAAAATACGGCGGATTTTTAAGTGTTTAAATAAAACGCTTTTTGAGGTGCTGAAAATCACTTCACCGTTTTTGGACAGATCTATACCTTGCAGCATGGCCGCTGTGATTTCACCTGTCTGGCGGCAGGCAATCGACATGTCCGATGGATCAGCAAAATCCAGATTGGCTTCCACATGGCTGATATGGCAGGTCACACCGGGAATTTTGGGGTCGTTAAAGGTCTGAATTTTAATGTCTTTGGTGGTGAATAAACCTAAGCTGACATCCGCTACTTCTTTATCCGAACAAGCCACCAGACCAAGAGCGGTAATAACCAAAAGCCATTTTTTCATTGTTCATCATCCTTATTAACCTTGATAACAAAACGGAGCTTGATAGCTCCGTTTTGGTGTTTTGTTTTAGTGACCGGCGTGGCCGTCTAAACCATGCACATGGCCATGGGCCAATTCTTCGTCTGTGGCATCGCGGACTAAAACGACTTCCACATCAAAGGTCAAATCAATGCCTGATAAGGGGTGGTTACCGTCGACCACCACTTCGTCTTCAGTGACGTCTAATACAATCACAGACTGCTCACGGCCGTCCGGGCCAGCAGCGCGAAAGCGCATGCCAACCTGCACATCCATGCCTTCGAATAAATTACGTGGTACCGCCTGAGTTAACTCATCATGACGATCACCATAGGCATCTGCTGCTGGTATTTCAGCTATGAACTTGTCGCCCACAGTTTTACCCAATAAAGCCTGCTCTAAACCGTGAATTAAGGCACCAGTACCAAAAATAAAGACCAGCGGTTCGCCACCGGCTGAACTGTCTAATTCGTTGCCTGCTTTGTCAGCCACAGTGTAATGAATGGCGACTACTTTTTCTGCTTGTATGCTCATGCAAACCTCAGTTACGCGAGTGAATAGGGCAAAGGTGATATCACTAAAACCGATGCGTCCGGAGTTGCTAATCGCAGTGGATCAGCTGGGTTTATATCGTTTGGTAACACCGCCAACACCCAAAGTTGCCCCTGAATATTCACTGCATTAATGACCTGGCCAACCCGGCGCCAGTTTTCCGACCATTGTACTTCAATATCTGTACCGCTGGCCGGAGTTTCCTCAGTCTGACCGGTGAGGATGTAAGCTGCCCTTTTATTTTTACCCAGATATTTCATTCGGGCCACAGTTTCCTGGCCTATATAACAACCTTTGGTAAAACTAATGGCATTGATAGATTGTAAATTCAGCATTTGCGGCACGTATTCGCCAATCACCGCCTGCTCTAAATAGGAAAAGCCTTGCTGAATATGCTGGGCTAACCACAAGGTCGGCGCTGCTAAATAGGTAGCTTGTTCAGTCAATAACTGCCTGGCATGAGCAAAATCCAGTACCAACAGGTAATGATCGTCAGCTAAACGCAGTAATTTCCCTCCTGCCACTGAGCTTAACTGGCCGATGGCGGCTGGTTGGCTGTAACCCAGCTTCGTTAATAAAGCCGCGCTACCTGCACCACTGATCCCTAAAATAGCCAGGCTGTCATGGCCGGCGTCAAAACTGACTTTAGAAAACACGCCAAACTTTTTCAGTTGAGTCGCTGAAGCCTGCAGCTCATCGCGAAAGCCGATGTACCATAAGGCTTCACCATCTGCACATAAATGAAACTGCCCCCACATTTTGCCTTTGGCATCACAGTGAGCGCCACGCAGAAAATTGTCGGCTGTTAAGGTATTCAGATCGGCAGTCACCTGCCCCTGCAGGTATTTGCGGTTGTCCGGTCCTGCAATAATCAGGCTTTCAAAGCCCGGCAACGGACTGATAAAGGCACCTTGCACTGAGGTAGATAACGAAGCGAGTTGATCGGCACTGATCCAGGAAGCTTGCATAAAGGTATGTCTCTTAAAATACTAAGTCGATCATTGGGGAATTTGGTCAAAAGCTCAACCCCTCTGTAGTTTTTTTGTTAGAATCCGGCGCGCAGCTGCAAGAACGAGAGGTAAAGATGAAAGAATTAATGGGGAAACCCCGCCTGCGTTGGGCCTGCCGTCGTGGCATGCTGGAGCTGGACGTATTGTTAGCGCCTTTTGTGGAAGAAGGTTATGACGCTTTAACAGAAACACAAAAATACACTTTTGAAGCCTTGTTAGCCTGTGATGATCCGGATTTGTTCGCCTGGTTTATGGGCCATGGCAAATCTGCTGATCCCAGGCTGCAAGCTATGGTGGATTTGATTGTCAACAGAGTACGGGTATAACCTTAGCTTTGTGCCATCCCGTATGCGCCGGATAGTTTATCTGGCGCAAAGTTTGTTCATTTTGCTGATTTTCCTGTTACAACCTTTTTATGCGCTCTGGTGGCTGGTGCTGTGGCCCTGGTTATTTTTCTGCTTTTATCAGTTGCTGCGGCAATGGCAACAACCTGTTAAAGCGCGGCTGTTGTTTTTAAGCGAAAAGGGTGAACTGAAATGGTGGCAGGATGAATTGCCTGCCGGGCAGTTACTGGCGTCATCTTTAGTATCACAGTTTGGTATCCGGATGCGCTGGCAGGATACAGAACAACGACCACAACAGTTATGGCTGTACAGAGATAACTTATCTGAAGAAGATTTTCGCAGCCTGGCCCGGGTATGCCAGACTGTGAAATGGCAGCAGCAGGCCGGTTCAGCGAACCGGCGTTAAGATAGTTGGGGTGGGCTCTGGCAACTGATCCGGATAATCCAGATTGTAATGCAGACCCCGGCTTTCTTTGCGGGCTATAGCACTGCGGATGATCAGCTCCGCCACCATCGTCAAATTCCGCAGTTCCAACAGGTTGTTACTGACGCGGAAATTACGGTAATACTCCTGAATTTCACGCTGTAATAATTCCACCCTGTGCAGAGCACGTTCTAAACGTTTTTCTGTGCGGACTATACCAACATAATCCCACATAAAAAGCCGCAATTCGTGCCAGTTGTGAGTAATCACTACCTCTTCATCTGAGTCTATGACGCGGCTTTCGTCCCAACACGGCAGTTCAGTGACTAAGCGGGTCGCGCCCAATTGCTGCTTAATATGCCGCGCTGCAGACTGAGCGAACACTACACATTCCAGTAAGGAGTTACTGGCCATACGGTTGGCGCCATGCAGCCCCGTATAGGCCACTTCGCCTACAGCATACAGATTATCAATGTCGGTCTGACCATTGAGGTTGGTCATGACGCCACCGCAAGTGTAATGCGCCGCAGGTACTACAGGTATAGGTTGTTTGGTAATGTCGATGCCAACACTTAAACACTTGGCGTAAATAGTCGGGAAATGTTCAATGATAAAGTCTTTTGGCTTATGACTGATATCCAGATACACACAATGGGCACCGAGTTTCTTCATTTCATAGTCGATAGCCCGTGCCACTATGTCGCGTGGCGCTAATTCGGCTCGTTCATCAAAATCCGGCATAAAACGGCTGCCATCCGGTCGTTTTAAGTAGGCACCTTCGCCGCGCATGGCTTCGGTGATTAGATAATTCTGTGCATCCGGATGATACAAACTGGTGGGGTGGAACTGATTAAATTCCATATTGGCCACGCTGCAACCGGCGCGCCACGCCATAGCAATGCCGTCACCACTGGCAACATCCGGATTGCTGGTATACAGATAAACTTTGCTGGCACCGCCTGTCGCCAGCGCTATACATTTAGCACCTATTACTTCGACATGTTCCTGGTCACGATTCCAGACATAAGCACCGTGGCACTTTTGTTCTGCTAATCCCAGTTTTTTTGACGTGATCAAATCAATAGCGTTGTAATTTTCCAGCAACTGAATATTCGGATGGCCTTTAACTTGCTCAACCAGGGTGATTTGCACAGCGCGGCCTGTGGCATCCGCAGCATGCAAAATACGTCTGTGGCTGTGGCCGCCTTCACGGGTCAGATGGTACTTCAGTACGCCATCTTCATCTTTGTACTGATCAAAAGGCACACCCTGAGCTATTAACCACTCCATCGCATCTTTGGCGTGCTCAGCGGTAAATTGTACTGCTGCGGCTTCACACAAGCCTGCGCCAGCTATTAAGGTGTCGTCAACATGAGAAGCAATACTGTCGTTTTCATCAAAAACAGCGGCTATACCACCCTGAGCATACAAAGTGGAGCCTTCCCGTAACGGTCCTTTACTCAGCACTATCACTTTAGCGCTGTCTGCCAGATGCAAAGCCAGCGATAAACCCGCAGCACCGCTGCCGATAATTAATACGTCACAAAGATGTTTTTTTTGTTGTTGCATGGGATACACTTAATCAGTCAAAAATACACATAAATGTCTGTAATTTGGGTCTTTATACGCTACTTTCCGGCAACCGGCCGTGCTGTTTGCGGCAAATTGTAACTTTTTTTACTTATTTGCAGAACTATTCATATAGCTTCCAGTCATAAGGGTACGCTTGACGAGCGCCAGTTGCAAAAAGAAAGTAGTATTTAGCATTAGGGGAAAGGCTCGGATGAGCGAGCAAGAATTGGATTGGCAGATTGTCCAGCGGGTACAACAAGGGGATAAAGCAGCGTTTAATCTGCTGGTGAAAAAATACCAGCACAGAATAGCGAACTTAATCTCACGTTATGTCTCTAACCATGGCGATGTGGCAGACGTAGCTCAGGAAGCCTTTATTAAAGCTTACCGAGCTATTCCAGGCTTTCGTGGTGAGAGTGCATTTTACACCTGGTTGTACCGGATAGCTGTGAACAGCGCTAAAAATTACCTGGTAGCGACGGGGCGCAAACCACCATCTACTGATGTAGATGCGGACGATGCCGAGTTTTATGACGGCAGCGATGCGTTAAAAGAGCAGGATTCTCCGGAAAAACTCTTGTTATCCGAAGAAATCCGGCACGTAGTGTTCGATACCATTGAAAAGTTGCCAGACGAATTACGCACCGCTATAACTTTGCGTGAATTGGATGGTTTAAGTTACGAAGAGATTGCGGAAGTGATGGGTTGTCCTATCGGGACAGTCAGAAGCCGGATTTTCCGTGCACGTGAAGCTATTGATGCGCAGTTAAAACCGCTCGTTAGTTGAACCTCTACTAAACAGGAATCGGTATGTTGTCAGAAAAATCAGATTGGCTCTCGGCTGCTAGTGATAACCAAGCTATTAGCCCGGAACAATTAGACACTTTACTGCAGGACGCTGAATTACAGCAAAGCTTCGCGCGTTACCATTTGATTGGCGCAGCCATTCGTAATGAGTTGCCGGCTCAGCTGGATCTGCAGTTTGCAGATAACTTTGCCAGCCTGTTGGATCAGGAGCCTGCTTACCAGTTAGAAAGCA
>CAMLSF010000046.1 GCA_946482615.1 uncultured Chromatiaceae bacterium
CTTTACTCGCCCCAGTCACATAAGAAACTGTGTTCCGGGGGCTCATTCCGATGTCGCCGCGCCGCAACAGCAATGACTTTGAAAAAATAGCCTTAACCCGACAACAAAACTCAATACGGATGCGGCTTTGACATGGTTTTTACTTTTTTTCATGGTAAGCTCTGATCCCTGCGCCGAGCTTATAAAATAAGGCTGCGACCAGCAAAAGAAACAGAATTCCGAATGCCGGAAACTTAGCGCAAAAGCCTGTTTTTGTGTTGTAATTTTCCTACATTTATTTAGTATTAAACCCCACATCACCGACTTGTGATCAGAAAAACGGTAATAAAACAATATGAGCACTTTACTTGAACAGCTAAAAGCAGTGACTACAGTAGTGGTCGACAGTGGTGACTTAGGCGCCATTGAACAATTCCGCCCTGTAGACGCGACAACCAACCCTTCTTTATTACTCAACGCCAGCCAGCTGGAGTTTTCTAAGCCGTTACTGGCTCAGGCAGTAGCTTATGCCAAAAGCAAAAGCTCCGATCTGGCGACTCAGATCAGTATTGCCAGTGATAAATTTGCCGTAGATATTGGCACTCAGATCAGCAAGTTAGTGCCGGGCCGTGTCTCTACTGAAGTAGATGCCCGTTTATCTTTTGATACCCAGGCCAGTATCAACAAAGCACTGCAACTGGTTGCTTTGTATGAAGAAAATGGCATCAGCAAAGACCGTATTCTGATCAAAATCGCCTCGACCTGGGAAGGTATTCAGGCCGCCCGTCAACTGGAACAACAAGGTATTCAGTGTAACCTGACCTTGTTATTTCATATGGCGCAAGCCCGTGCCTGTGCAGAGGCTGGTGTATTTTTAATTTCTCCTTTTGTTGGCCGTATTCTGGACTGGTACAAAGCCAATACTAAACAAGACTACACAGCAGAAACTGATCCTGGTGTAGTGTCAGTACGTGAAATTTACCGCTACTTCAAAACTTATGGCCACAAAACTGTGGTGATGGGTGCCAGCTTCCGCAATACAGGTGAAGTCCTGGCTTTAGCAGGCTGCGACCGCTTAACCATCAGCCCTGCATTACTGGAAGAATTAAGCCAGCAGCAAGGCTCGTTGACCGTTCATCTGAAAGACACGGGTGCTACTGCCAAAGAAACGGCCGCTTTAACTGAAGCAGAATTCCGCTGGGCTTTGAATGAAGATGCAATGGCCACCGAAAAACTGTCGGAAGGTATCCGTAAATTTGCCGTGGACCAACGTAAGCTGGAAACATTAATTCAGGCCCAGTTACAGGCCTGATTTTTTCACACTAGTGAGTATTAACAGGAGTTTTTATGATGTCGTCTGCACTCTGGGCTGAATTAAAACAGCTGGCACAACAGCCTTTGTCCTTGCGTCAGCAGTTTGCTGCGGACCCACAGCGGGCTGAAAAGTTTCAGGTTAATGCCTGTGGTATTCATCTGGATTTTGCCAAAAACCTGATCACAGATGGCATCTGGCACAAGTTGCTGGAGCTGGCCAAACAAAGCCAGATCCAGTCTAAAACCCAGCAAATGCTCAGTGGCGAAAAAATTAATAACACAGAACACCGTGCGGTCTGGCATATGGCGCTGCGTGCCGATACCAATACTGCACTTGTGTTAGATGGTGTGGATTTACAGCCAGAAATTCAGGCTTGCCATGCGCAAATGGCACAACTGATTGGCCAATTGCATCAGGGCAGCTATAAAGGTTATCAGGGCGATGCCATTACCGACCTGATTTGGATTGGTATTGGTGGCTCTTTATTAGGCCCACAAATGGCCTGTGAAGCTTTAGCCCCTTATAACCAAAGCCCGGTGCGTATTCACTTTGCCGGAAACATTGACGGCGCTGTAGTTTCCGATGTGGTGAAAAACTTAAACCCGGCCACGACCCTGGTGTTTGTGGCCTCCAAGTCTTTTGGTACTGAAGAAACCAAACAAAACGCTCTGGCGGTGCGTCAGTGGTTTATAGACAAAGGTGCAGATAAAGCTGCTATAGCCCGGCATTTCTGGGCCACCTCATCCAATATCAAAGCCGCAGCCGAGTTTGGCATAGTGGCTGAACATATTCTGCCAATGTGGGACTGGGTCGGTGGTCGTTATTCCTTATGGTCAGCCATAGGTTTCCCAGTGGCATTGCAACTGGGCATGGCGCAGTTTCAACAACTGCTCAAAGGCGCCCGTGATATGGACCAGCATTTTATCCATGCCCCACTTGAGCAGAATATGCCTGTAATTTTGGCTTTGCTGGGTGTTTGGTATATCAATGCCAAAGGCTGTCAGGCACAAGCCTTGTTGCCCTATAGCCACTATTTACGCTTCCTGCCCTCTTACGTGCAGCAACTGGATATGGAAAGTAATGGTAAAGGAGTCGACCTGGATGGTAAGCCGTTAACAGATGCCACAGCGCCGGTGATTTGGGGTGATGCCGGTACCAATGGTCAACACGCTTATCACCAGTTGTTGCATCAAAGTGTGTTAGCTGTGCCGTCCGATTTTATTCTGCCGGCTAAAGTCAGCCACGATCTCACAGATCATCACCACAGATTAGCGGCCCACTGTTTTGCTCAGACACAGGCCCTGATGCAAGGCAAAACCTTTGAAGAAGCCAAAGCTGAAGTGCTGGCCACTGGCGCAACAGAAGCCGAAGCTATTGCGCTGGCTCCTCATAAAGTATCGCCAGGTAATAAGCCAAGCAACACCTTATTACTGCCAGAACTGTCCCCTTATTACTTAGGTGCCTTAATAGCGCTTTATGAGCAGAAGGTGTTTTGTCAGGGGGTGTTGTGGAATATCAACTCTTTTGATCAGTGGGGTGTGGAGCTGGGTAAACAGCTGTCTACACCTATCTATCAGGTGTTGTCTGATCAAAAAATCAATAGCTTTGATGCGTCCACAGAGGCACTTATCGCAAAATTTAAGCAGTTAAACTTGGGCTAAGCCATTGAATGAACGAAAAACATTCATTTTTCGTTCATATTTGTGTCAAAGAGTTATTTTATTTTCAATCAAAGTGTGGTACTAATTTGTTGAAAATAACAACAACTCAGAGGGGCAACCATGGAAAGCTTCGAAGACTTACTGAATATGTTGGAGCGTCCTGCGACAAAGAGCCGTGCAGTCAAACGCAAGTGGCGCGAAATTGAAGCAGTCAAAGAACGTCAGCGCTTAAAACGAGAACTAGAAGACATAGACTGGACCATAGAACCTGAGTTAGTTGACATCGAATTAAGTTAAAATAAAGCCCCGGCAGCTATGTCGGGGCTTTTTATTTGGCTGTAATTTGACGGCTATCTAACCATAGGGAGGCGACCTTTATGGTCGCCCGTCTATCAGGCAAAACGACGGGTTAAACCTGCCAGCGGATAGGTGTTTTACCTTGCTGCTGCAATAACTCATTGGCCTTAGCAAAATGGCCACAGCCCAAAAAGCCGCGGTGTGCAGACAAAGGCGATGGATGAGGTGCGGTCAGAATATGGTGTTTGGTTTTATCAATCAGTTGTGATTTTTTAATCGCATGGCTGCCCCATAACAAAAACACTATGCCTTCTGCATGGGCACTGATAGCCCGTATCACCTGATCAGTAAACTGCTCCCAACCTAAATGACGATGGGAGTTGGCTTCGTTTGCTACTACAGTCAAAGCCGTGTTGAGTAACAACACCCCCTGCTGTGCCCAACTTTCCAGACAACCGTGATTTGGCATCTTAAAATCAACATACTCCAGCGCCAGCTCTTTGTAGATATTGCGCAGTGACGGCGGAATAGCCACACCAGGCGGCACGGAAAAACTTAAGCCATGCGCCTGATTTGGACCATGGTAAGGGTCCTGCCCTATCACTACCACTTTCATATCCGCAAAAGGCGTTAACTTAAAGGCATTAAATACCTGGGCTTCAGGTGGATAAATCACCTGGCCTGAGGCACGTTGTTGCTTTAAGTACTCCATAGTCTGCAGAAAATAGGGCTGATTTTTTTCAGCCCCAATTACGTCTTGCCAAAGTAAAGACACAGTTTATTTATCCAGAGTCAGTAAGAATTGGCGTAATTGTACAAAATCCGGTGCCATATCTGCACTTAAACTTGTCTCAGAGGCCACAGCAGCGAGCTCAGCTGGCAGAGCTATAGGGCTGCCAAGGATATTCTCCACCTGCTCTTTAAATTTGGCCGGATGCGCAGTGCCTAAGAAAATACCAAATTCACCGTCCAACAAACTACGTTTTAAGGCTTTGTACGCAATAGCCGCATGAGGTTCACTGACATAACCTAAATGCGCCAGCTGACGCATAGAGACCTGGGTATCTTCTTCATCCACCATTACAGCTTCTAAATCGTCGCGGCAGATTTTCCCCTGCGCCAACAAAGCCTCAACCCGTGGCCAGTTATTGGGTGCGCTGACATCCATCGCATTGGATAAAGTCGGGATAGTTTTGTTCGGCGCCCACTGACCATCCTTCCAGTAACGAGGCACTGTGTCGTTTAAGTTCGTGGCCGCTATCATACGTTTGATAGGTAAACCTAAGACTTTGGCAATTAAACCTGCGGTTAGGTTACCAAAGTTACCGCTTGGCACAGCGATCACAATTTGATCCCGCTTGTCTTTAGGTACCTGAGCCACAGCTTCAAAGTAATAACAAATCTGGGCAAATAAACGACTGATATTGATAGAGTTGGCTGAGTTGATATTCAGCTGTTTGACTAAATCGCGGTCGTTAAACACGTCTTTCACCAGCGCCTGGCACTGGTCAAAATCGGCTTCTATCGCCAGGGTATGGATGTTATGGCCTAAGGTAGTAAATAGCTTTTCCTGCAGCGGGCTGATTTTTCCCTTTGGAAACAAAATCACCACGTCAACACCGGCCTGCTGATAAAAGGCATGAGCCACAGCAGCCCCTGTATCACCCGAAGTGGCGGTGACTATGGTGGTTTTGCTGACATTCTGCTGCTTTTGCGCCTGAATTAACGCCTGCGCCATAAAACGGCCACCAAAGTCTTTAAAAGCTAAAGTGGGGCCATGGAACAATTCTAAACAGGCCACATCCTCTGTCACTTGCGCCAAAGGCGCCGGAAACTGAAAAGCGTTACTTACCATCTGATGGATTTGTTCAGCAGAAAGCTCGTCGCCTATTAAAGCCTGCAGCACTTTGGCGCTGCGCTCAACAAAAGGCAGCTCCAATAAAGCCTCTATATCCAGAGTTGGCCACTGGGTGGGGAAAAACAGCCCCTGCTGCTCGCCTAAACCAATACGTACTGCATCTAAAAAACTAACTTGTTGTGAGGCGACTTTGGTATTTGTTAATTGCATTTTTACATCCTACAGCGCACGAGCGCCTTGTCCCGCCAGACGACATATGGTCGTGATGGCATCTGAGTTTTTAGCGTAATGCTGTTGTAAATAATCAGCGGCAAATTGGGCCTGAGTATCGTTCTGGCAGACTGCAAAAATAGTAGGACCAGCACCGGAAATACCGACATGGCCTATGCCCTGAGCTGTTAACTGTTCGCGTATAGGCAACAATTCAGGCATCAGATGCTGACGGGCAGGCTCAGCCACCAGATCCTGCAAAGCAGCAAAAGCCTCGTTTTCATCTTTGGCATACAAAGCACTGATAAAACGGCTTAACATACCGGCAAAAGCTATGCTGTGTTTCAGCGTTAATTGCTGCGGCAATACAGCCCGGGCTTCTTTGGTCGACAGCACAGTGCCCGGATAACACAACACCACCTGCCAATGTTCAAACCAGGGCAAAGCCCGGCACAACAAAGGGCTATCCGGCAACATCAGCAATAAGCCACCATAAAAGGACGGAGCCACATTGTCATAATGCACTGAACCGCTGACGCCTCCCTCCAGCTGAGCCATCAGTTGCAACAGCTGATAGTCATCCAAAGGTTTACCAAAATAGTCATTAAAGGCATAACAGGCGACCACTATAGAACAGGCGCTGGAACCTAATCCACTGCCCACAGGCAGGTTTTTCACCAGTTCCAGTTGCAGCCGCGGTAAAGTCCGGCCTATTGCTTTTTCAAAAGCATAAAAACACTGCAGCACTAAATTATCGTCTGTGTCTTTGGGCAACTGATGCACATAACGGCCGGTCAACCTTAAACTCAGCTCTGGCTGTTCGTTATGAATACGCAGTTCATCACCAAATAAAGAACCATCAACAGGTTCAAAAGCAGCGCCTAATAAATCAAATCCAACAGAAAAATTCCCTGTGGACGCAGGCGCAAAATACGACTTCATATTACATCTCCTGCTGCCAGGACAAAGTCCGCATTACATCACTGAACACACCAGCTGCTGTGACCGCAGCACCAGCCCCATAACCCCTTAATACAAAAGGAATAGGCTGGTAATAACGGGTATGAATAGCCAGCGCATTTTCACCGTCTTTGACCTTGGCCAGCGGATGATCCAAATCCAAAGCTTTGATAGCCACTTTGCAGCGGCCTTCGCTGATTTCACCTATATAACGCAGCACCTGACCTTTGGCTTTGGCTTCTGCGATACGTCCAGCAAACTGTTGATTTAGTTCTGGTAACCGCTGCATAAAAGTTGGTACATCAGTGCCAGGCGCAAAATCAGCAGGTAATACACCTTCCACTTCAACATCCGCTAAATTCAGCATCAGACCCGACTCACGCGCCATGATCAGTAATTTACGCGCCACATCCATACCGGATAAATCATCACGGGGATCCGGTTCAGTAAAACCTAATTCGCGGGCTTTGGTGGTGACTTCAGATAAAGACTGCCCCTGCTCTAACAGACCAAAAATATAGGACAACGAGCCCGATAAAATGCCCTCAAAAGCCACCAGTTCGTCACCGGCATTAAACAAACCCTGCAAGGTGTCGATCACCGGCAAACCTGCGCCTACAGTGGTCTCATACAGGAAACGACGTCTGTGTTGTTGTGCCACCTGACGCAGCTGATGGTAATAATCCAGAGAGCCGGTATTGGCCTTTTTGTTGGGTGTGACGACATGGAAACCGGCCTTTAAGAAATCCACATACAAATTGGCCACAGGCTCTGCGCTGCTGCAGTCAATCAATACCGGATTGGTTAAATGCTGTTCCTGCACAAAACGGCTTAAATCCGCCACAGAAAACTGACCTTTAGCCTGCTGCATTTGCTGTTGCCACTGGCTTAAGTCGATACCTTTTTCATCCAGCAGTAAGGCTTTGGAATTGGCTATACCATAGACTTTCAGCTTCACATTTCGTTGCTGTAAAAACTGCTGCTGCCGCTGGAACTGTGCCAATAATTCGCTGCCGACCACACCACAACCAACCAGAAACACATCTATGCTGGGGATATGGCTGAAGAAGTTTTCATGACACACCTTGACTGCATTCTGACAGGCTTTTTGCTCAACCACAGCGGAGATAGAACGCTCACTACTGTCCTGCGCTATCGCCACTATATTGACCCGGGCTTGCGCCAGGGACGCAAAAAACTTAGCCGCTACACCACGGTGCTGACGCATACCATCGCCGACTAAACTGACAATAGCCATGTCAGATAAAATCTGCAGCGGTCTTAATAACTTGCCTTGCAGTTCCAGTTCAAACTCGGCTTCCAGCGCTTTTTTCGCTGCCGGCAAATCCAGCTGTGCGACACAAAAGCTGATGCTAAATTCTGAAGAGGACTGAGTGATTAAACTGACCGACACCTGTTCACGCGCCATAGTGGCAAAAACACGGGAAGCCATGCCCACTACACCTTTTAAACCAGGGCCTGACACTGTGATCAGCGCCAGATGTTCAAGGCTGGAAATGCCTTTGACCAGCGAGTCACCGTTGTTGTCTGCATCAATACAGGTGCCGGGAGCCGATGGGTTTAAAGTATTTTTGATGTAACAAGGAATTTGAAAACGTGCCAGTGGACCTATAGTTTTTGGATGCAGTACTTTGGCTCCAAAATACGACAGTTCCATGGCTTCGTCATAGGATAAATGGTCAATCAGTTTGGCTTGTTTCACCTGACGAGGGTCTGCACTGTACACCCCATCCACATCAGTCCAGATCTCACAGACGGACGCTTTGACCGCTGCGGCAACAATAGCAGCTGAATAGTCCGAGCCATTGCGGCCTAATAAACACAGCTCACCCTGCGCATTACTGGAGACAAAACCGGCCATCACATAAACCTGAGCTGATTGTTTCGCCAAAGCTGCTGCAAAGCTTTGCTCCGAAGCAGGAATGTCCGCGACGGCATTTAAATAATCGCCCTGACTTTTGACTAAGGCCACAGAATCCAGCAACACCACATCCACCTGACGGGATTTAAATAGAGCCGTCATCAGGCAAACACTGAACTGCTCACCCATGCCGAGAATTTGCGCCTTGATATGATCAGGGCAATAACTTAACAAACTGATGCCCTGCAAACGCTCAGTCAGCTTTTGCTCCTGCTCGTCTGCCAGCTGTTGCACAGCCTTCAACTGATCCGCATTAACCCGAAGTGAAGCTTCCGTAATAAGCTGCGCCAGTCGCTGTTTCCACTGCTGCAGCAGCGGTTGATAATCCGAGCCTAAAAAGGCCAGATCCGTCAGCTCCACCAGTAAGTTGGTGACGCCCTGAGGCGCAGACAACACCAGGCCTATGCTCTGGTTGCCTATTTGTTGTTGCACTATATCCGCCACCTCGAGGAAGCGGGTTACCGACGCCAGAGACGAACCACCAAACTTAAGCACCCTCATGTTTTACTCCTTGCTAAACGAAAAAGGCCCGTGACGGGGAGGTCACGGGCCTTTTTGAAAACAATACGCCGCCGACCTCCTACCCCGCAGGGTTGGTGGTAATAATAATGGTGAGTGTATTGCGGATTTGTGTCTTTTTCATACTGTCTATATGCTCAAAGTTTTAGACGTCTGTCAATCTAAATGTTTAGATTATTCTAAATTTAACCCAGGGTCAGATGGTCTTTAGCAGAAATTCAGTTTCGCCTGCACTGTAGGAGACCACTCTGTTACGCCCCTCTCTTTTGGCGTTATAAAGTGCTATATCAGCCTGACCTATCAGCATTTCGTGCGCTCTTTCGCCTGCAGCATCAAGTTGAGCTACGCCGACACTGATCGAACTTTGTATAGAGTGCTCATGAAATGTGACAGCTTTACTGCTGACAGCCAGACAAATACGTTCAGCCACTTCCACCGCACCAGCCAAAGCTGTATTAGTCAGCACTATGCCAAACTCTTCACCACCATATCGACCAAACCAGTCGGTATCCCGCAATAAAGCACGGACTCTGGCTGTGAGCTCAATCAGCACAGAATCACCACCTAAATGACCATACTGATCATTCAGTTGCTTAAATTTATCCAAATCAAACAACAACAAAGACAAAGGTTGCTGGTACCGCTGAGCTCTTTGCACTTCAAGCTTTAATTGTTCTTCCCAATACCGCCTGTTTAATGCCTGGGTTAACCCGTCGATCCGATTACTTTGCTCCAGTTTTTGCAAGGTTGTCTGCAGATGTTGCTGATAAACAAAAGCATCAGTGGCATCTTCAATCAGCATGCAGACATAACGACGACCTGCAGGATCATTCAGAGGTAACATAGTGCAGTTTTGCGCCATATACTGGCTGGAGCTGGTCACAGGACGTAAATGAGGTAACTTAATCACATACTGCCGCTGTTCCCAACTGCTGAATGAGGGACTTTGCAGCTCCAGTACAGATGCAAATTTACGTCTGAGCCAGGCCTCTGGCAGATCAGCAAAGACTTTAAACAGACTTTTTCCTTTCGTTTCAGCAAGCTGCACTGAACTATGGCGCTGTAAAAAGCTATTCAGATAAACCAGTTGAAATTGTTCATCTACCACCAGCACGCCACTATTGAGTTGCTCCAATACAGGGCCGGTTAACCAGTCTTCTGACATTAATACTCTTCCAAAACCCGATCCAGAATGTGCCGGATGTTCAACACGGCCTCGCCCGGGATCAATAACAACATATCGCAGTTAAAAGAATGATCAATTAACTGGTAACTAATATCTACTTTCAGCGCCAGCTCCCAATGCCCCGCAGTGTCGATCAGAGCCTGGGTCACATTGTTTTGCCGGGATGATAAAACTCTGGGTGCGCTATAGGACAAACTATTGTCAATTTGCTCAGCCAGACCATTTAAAAAAGTGGTGGTTAAAATAGAGCTGATATCCGTCAGCATCTCCAGCTCAGACGCACTGTCAGTGTCATACCCCAACAAAGCAGCGATGCGATGGGCATTGTCCAGCTGATACAAGACTATCGCCTCTCCCCGCAAACCATCGTTGCCCAAAAAGCCCTGACTGACCAGAGCAGCTTCATTGCTGCTGTATTTAGCTTCAAACTGAACTGGAATTTGTGCCGAGTTGACCAGCTCAATAGCCGGCACCTGTAAATGCACAAAGGTATTTAAAAAGCGGGCAAGTTTGTCGCTGGCCAGGCCCATAGCAACATTGATCAGCTCCTGCAAACAATCCCTTTGTTCTTCAGAGAATACTGTACTCATATCAATCCATAATGTTTCAAAATAACAACCAGCTTTTCCGGGCTCACAGGTTTATGAATAAAAGCCAGAGCACCCAGTTCTGTCACCCGTTTTTGCATTTCAGGCTGGATATCAGCTGAAATGACAATCACAAAACAATCCAGACCCTCTTGCTTAATAGCTTCCAGTACAGCTATGCCATCCAGCTCAGGCATAGTCAGATCCAAAAAGACTAAACCAATCTCCTGACTACGCAAAATAGTCAGAGCTTCCACACCATTAGCCGCAGTCAAAATATCCGCATCAAAAGACTCAGGTAAGGATTTACGTACTTGTTTTCGTGCCAGTAAGGAGTCGTCACAAATTAATACAGGTAACGCCATTAAAACAGCCTCTTTATTATTGCTTTATGTGTTTTCAATTCTATCTGCGCAGTTCAATTATTCGACACCGCTACCATACTCAAAGCTGCTGCAATTGAACACCATTAAATGCTGCTTTTACAGCGTTCTGACAATTTATAGCAGCCATATTGCTAAAGCAGCTCTTGTTGCCTAGTCTCTAAGTTATTTATTACATATAGTATTTTCATTTAAACAGATCTTCTATAACTTAGAGTTTCAATGCTAACTACTATTAAGCCGAACCAAACAAGGTTGTTTCATGCAGCAAAAAAGTTTATCGCGTAAGCTGCTGACCAAAGTCTTGTCAGTGTATTTTATCCTGACCTTCGTGGTGACTTTAGGCCAGATTGTTGCCGAGTACTTTAATACCAAAGATCATATCAATGGTGAACTGGCGACTTTGCAGCAAACCTTTTCCGGCAGTCTGACCCGCGCCATTTGGGAATTAAATACCCAACAAGCTTTGATTATTGCTGATGGTTTATTGGCCATTCCTGCGATTGAAGGCATCATAGTGCGGGATGACAGTGGTGCTGTGATTACCCAACTGGGTCGTTATATTGATATCAGTGAACGCTATAGCAATCAGCTGGTACAGGAAGGCATTCGGTTAACGGAACAAAACTCCGGTTTATTTGGTTATACCTTTCCACTTATTTTTGAATTCTCAGGCCGCGCCACCCAGGTCGGTGATGTCACCTTATTCTCCAGTCGGGCCGTGGTACTGGACCGCATTAAAATTGGTATTTATTTTCTGGTGGGTAATGCAGTCCTCAAAACCACCTTCTTAATTATTCTGTTTCTACTGGCGTTTCGCAGCCAACTGACTCTGCCATTGAGTGAACTGACCCAACAAATTGAAGATCTGGAACTGGATCATCTGGAAGGCACCAAAGTTGAAGTGCGCCATGATGAAGCCAATGAGTTGAGTGTGATGGCAGACGCTTTTAACCGCTTAATTGCCCGTGTACAGGATTACAAAGTTCAATTAGAAAGTACTCAAAAGCAGCTGTTGCACTCCAATGAAAAACTCGATCAGCATAACTTATTGCTGGAGCAGGAAGTGGCGCGAAAAACTTCAGGCTTAAGTCAGGCCATGATGGATTTACAGCAGCAAAAACAAGAGCTTGAAGTTAAACAGCAAGCCTTGCGTGAAGAAATAGAACGCCGCCGTCACAGTGAAGAAGCCCTGCGCAGCAAACAAAGCGAGCTGGAAAAAACTGTGGATGATTTAAAGCAGGCGCAGGACCGTCTGGTGCAGTCCGAAAAAATGGCAGCTTTGGGTGGTTTTGTCGCTGGTATCACCCATGAAGTCAATACCCCTGTAGGTATTGGCGTTACCGCCACCAGTTTCCTGGCTGAAAAGCTCAATGCCTTAGACGCAGCTTATAAAGACAAAACCTTGTCGCCTAAAGTGCTGGAGCATTTTATTGAGGAAGCCAAACAAAGCACCTCCCTGCTGCAATCCAACCTGACCCGGGCTTCGGAGCTGATTGCCAGCTTTAAACAAATTGCGGTCGACCAGACCAGTGATGCCATACGCACTATCAATCTGGCTGAGTACCTGCACGAAGTGATCCGCTCTTTGCAGCCTAACTTCAAAAAGACCCGCCATCACATTGATGTCAATTGTCCGGAAAGCCTGATGCTCAGCTGTCCTGCCGGGGCTATTTCGCAGATTTTTACCAATCTTCTGATGAACTCATTAATCCATGGTTTTGAAGAACTTGAGGAAGGTTATATCCGCATTACTGTGCTGGATGAAGGTCAGATGGTAGACATTACTTATTCTGACAATGGCCGGGGTTTGACTCAGGAACAACTGGAAAAACTCTTCCATCCGTTTTTTACCACCAAACGTGATCAGGGTGGCAGCGGATTAGGCACTCATATCACCTATAACCTGGTACGGCAGACACTTGGAGGCTCAATTCAGGTCAGCAGCGAACCTGGCCATGGCCTGAGCTACCATATCCGTTTTCCAAAAAACTTAAAACGTAACGCCTGACCCCAGACAACGAAAGTGCAGTAAGCTGCACTTTCGTTTTTCCACTGAAAAACTCAAAATCTGCCTGCTGAACTCTGTATACTAAGCCGCATTTCTTCCAGGCAGAGTAGTTTATTATGTGGTTTAAAAATTTACGTTTATATCAGGTCACTGAGAACCTGAACACCGATCAGGACCAGTTAGAGCAGGCCTTAGCTGCATTCAAATTCACACCTTGCACCTCACAGGAAGCTGTTAAAATGGGCTTCACCAGCCCTTTGCATCCAAGCCTGAAGCAATACTGTCACCAGACCAATGACGTGATGTTATTTGCGGTTAAACGTCAGGAAAAAGTACTGCCGGGTTCTGTGGTCAATGAGGAACTGGCACCCAAAATTGATGCAATGGAACAGGAAAAAGGCCGGCCTTTAAGCCGTAAAGAAAAACAGGCGTTAAAAGAAGAACTGATCCAGACCCTGTTACCACGCGCCTTTAGTAAATCCAGCGTCACTACAGCTTTGTATGACAAACAACAAGGCTGGCTGCTGGTGGATACCAGCAGTGCCAGCAGAGCCGAAGAATTACTGGCATTACTGCGCAAAGCTTTTGGCTCTTTACCTGCGATGCCACTGTTGGACAACCACCAGTTGAATCAGCAACTGCACTTCTGGTTACAAGGCAAAGAATTACCGGAAGGTTTTCAGTTAGGAGCTGAAGCTGAACTCAAAGCACCGGACGAAGAAGGCGCCAAAGTACGCTTTATCAATCACTTACTAAGTGCAGATGAGGTGCAAAGCCACTTACAGGACAAGCTGGTGACCAAGCTGGCTTTAGAGCAGGATGAAAAAGTCACCTTTTTGATCTGCGACGACGGCAGCATCAAACGCTTAAAATTCCACGATCTGTTATCAGGTGCAAACGAAGAAATGGGCTGGGACGATGTCATTGGTCGTCTGGACGCCGACTTATTGCTGATGACAGACGCTTTACGTCATGCACTGACACCCCTGAAAGCCAATATCAGCAGTCAGTAAAAGCTGACCGCAGCACTAACAAGTGCCCGCTTATCAGCGGGCCTTTTTGCTCCATTCAGCCATGTTTAGCTTAACAGTGCTTTAATTTCCTGAGAAATTAAACGAATTTCAGCTATGTCCATAAAGTTAGCATCAGGCACTATATTGCGATCTATATAAGGTTGCAGCGCCTGCAAGCGTGCAGTGCCCTCTAACGGACTTTGCACCAAAGCCCCAAGCCGGATAAAGTCGATATAACTGACTTGTTCTGTCTGGAATGCAGCATTGTTCCAGTTCAGCACAATCTGCACATAAGTATCAGCAAAGTCCCAGGCCCGCATTATGCTGGAGCCGATCTGGCCAGATAAGGTACTAATGGCGTTTTCTAAAAACTGAGGATCACCAAAAACGGTCTGATAACGCTCAGCTTCAGTCAAAATAGGCAAGGCGCCTATCAAATGCATTAAACCAGCCAAAGTCATCACATCTAAATTCAGATTACAGTGCTTATGCTCTGCCAGATACAGCTTTAGGCAGGCCAGCGCTATACTGGTGACATTAACACTGTCCCGCCATACCAAAGCCATTCTCTCTTTGATTTGTTCATGTTGGGACACAAAAAGTTGTTCCATCGCCATAGCAGTGGCAATGTTCTTCACCTGACTCAAACCTATGCGGGTAATAGCCTGATTCAGCGAGTTGACCTTAATGGACCTCCCCATAAAGGCACTGTTGGCGACTTTAATCATTCGCGCGGCTAAAGCAGGATCCTGAGCTATCACATCCGTCATCATCAGCAAATTGCTGTCTGGATCGTCTGCTGTTCTCCGAACCCGAATCGCCATTTCAGGCAAAGTTGGCAACACCAGCATATCTGTGCGGATCTTCTCAACCAAAATGGTTAACAGGGCATTTTCAGCCGACATAACAAGGTTCCTTACAACGAAAAAAGTTCAGACAAGCGGAGCATAATGCTGGCCCGGACAGACTATTCAGAAAGCGCACATTCTACCTCTTTGGAATGAGGTCGTCATGAAGGCACAGCTAGTAATGCCAGCTTTTGTTTTAGTTGCTCTAACGCCTCTGTGCTGTAGGGAACAGCCGCAGCTTTGCCCCACACTGGGGCTGGCCAGGCACTATCTGTCTCATAACGCACTATATGATGCAGGTGCAGCTGAGGCACCATATTACCAAGCGCTGCTATGTTCAGCTTTTTAGCCTGAAATTGTGCTTTTAAAAAAACAGATAAATGTGCACTTTCGCGCCAGAGTTGGCTTTGTTCGTCTTCAGTCAGATCAATAATTTCGACCATGTGGCTCCGGCGAGGGATCAGAATAAACCAGGGGTAATTCATATCGTTTTGCACTCGTAACTGACATAAAGGCCAGTCCGCAAGCCAGACACTGTCCCGTTCAAATTCTGCAGCCAGTTTAAACACACTATGACGCACTGACGCTCTCCTGTTCTGTAAGTTGTTCTGCGTTGACTAAAACAGCAAAATCATTGATTAACTCTGTGATCAACGCAACATCGGCCTGCCGTGCGGCACGTTCTAAACCAGACATCAGTTCAGTCAACTGTGGATACCCCATGCTGCCGGCACTGCCTTTCACACTATGAGCTTCATGCTGTATGCGACTCCAGTTTGCCGCAGACAGCCAAAGCTGGAAGTCTTTTAACACAGAGGGCAAGGCCTGTTTAAAGTCTAGTTTAAGTTGCACAATGACGGGGTCCGACGCAAGTTGCGCTTCTAATTGGTCATCAAGATCAGTGTTACTTTGACAGAACTTTTGTATCACAGCCAAAAAGTCTTTTTGCACTATAGGCTTGGATAAAACTGCCTGACAGCCCGCTTTTAAATACCGGCTTTGATCTTCGCTCATCACATTAGCTGTTAAAGCAACAATAGGTATATCTATACCTGCATGGCGGATTAAGGCTGTTGCTTCCTCCCCTCCCATCTCCGGCATCTGCATGTCCATCAGCACTAAATCAAAATGCTCCAGCAATACCCGTTCCACTGCTTTGTGACCATTTTCAACAATCACAGAATGGATACCCAACTTTTGTAATAACACCTGGATCAGTAATTGGTTATCAGAATTATCTTCTGCCACCAGTAACTTCAACTTTTGATAATCGGTCGGGGTTTCGACAACCAAAGGCTCCTGTGCAGGTCGCTGATAACTATGGATCAGACTGATATGCTGATGTTCACAAGACATCACAATCTCAAAACAGCTGCCAATGCCTTTGACACTCTCCACCAAAATATCGCCTTGCATCTGTTCCATCAGTTTTTTTGAAATACAAAGCCCCAGGCCTGAGCCACCAAAATTGCGGGTTACCGCAGCATCCGCCTGCACAAAAGGCTGAAAGAGTTTACTGAGTTCTACCGTCGTGATGCCTATACCAGTATCTTTAATTTTGATCCTGAGCACTTCCTCCGGAGTTTGATACGAAACATCAATCACCACCTTTCCTTTTTGGGTAAATTTTACTGCATTAGAGGTCAGATTGAGCAGTACCTGACGGAAACGTAAAGTGTCGGTGTAGATAAATTGTGGTAACGGATAATTCAGTTCCAACAAACATTGCAAACCTTTTTGTTGTGCCTGTTGCCGGGTCAGTTGGTATACATCGTCCAGCATGGCCAGCAAACTGACCTGCTCGGTTAACAGCTCCAGCTTGTCAGCTTCAATTTTGGATAGATCAAGAATGTCGTTAATCAGTGCCAACAGATGATCCCCGCTGCGCAGTACACGACTCAAATAATCAAGCTGTCGATGGGGATCATTCTCCTGTATGGCCTGTTCACTAAAACCTATAATGGCCGTTAGCGGGGTGCGGATCTCATGACTCATATTGGCCAAAAACACGCTTTTTAACCTGTTCGCCTGTTCTGCCACTTCACGGGCTAAAATCAGTTGCTGATTGGCATCTTCCAGTTGTTGATTCGCATCTGCTAAATCCTGAGTTCTGGCTGCTACTTTATCTTCCAATTGCAACTGATAAGCTCTCTCCCGCTCTCTGTACACTCTTAACTGACGCACCATCACGTTAAAAGCGGCAAACATATCACCTAACTCATCCTGCTTTCTGACCTTCAGTACAGTCGATAAATCGCCCCGGCCTACAGCTGTTTTCGCGGCCGTAAGTTCCCGTATAGGCGTTAATACAAAACGGGCCAGTACCCAATAAATCAGCACAGGTAATCCTATACAAAACAAGATACAAAACAGCGCTATTAACATAGGTTTATACGCCATGCTCTGAGTTAAGAGTTCAGGCTGTATTCCCATAATAAGCTGATAGGGGCCAGCTAAAGAGACGCCGGTCACCAACATAGACTGGCCAAGTAGCAAGGTAGGAACAAACTCATGTTGATCCACACTGGCCTGAATTTCAGTAAAACTCACCGGAGAAAAAGCGCTGCCCATCAGCAAAGGATTTTCAGAAAAGGCGATAGTGGCAGCTTGACTCACAATCAAAGGAGCACGCAACTGCCCCCTTAACTGCCGTATACCCTGTTGAAACAACCCGGGGTCAATCACAAATACGACATAACCCCAAAGTCGTTTAATGTCGCCGGACGACTCTCCCGATAAGTAAACTTTTTGAGCTACGTACAAATTCAGCTGATTTGAACCTTGTTCGCTGGACAGAAAAAAACCATTGTCGTCCATCATGGATTGCAAAGCGGAAAAATACTGATTTCGAAATCTGCTAACCTCTTTTGCTTTTTGATGCTGCGGAATAGTCAGCAGGTAATCACCATTCAAACGTACAAATTTAATCGAAGATATTTCCGGATGCTGGCTAAGATAACGTTCAAATTCCTTCACAAGCTCCGCCTCCGGTTGCTGTTCTTTGGCAATAAAACGTTCAACCAGAGTTTGAGAAGACAACAAGAGTAAAGTTTGCTGATAAGAGGACAATCTGAGCCGAATATCCTGCTGTACCTGTATCAGCTCATTTTTAATCTGTTGAAACAGCTGTTGTTCATAATAACGGGCACTGAAGTGATAGGACAAATAACCCAGACATAACAAAGGCAGGACCAGGATAGGTAGCATGTAGACTACTAAAGTTTCACGTAACCTCATGAAGATCCTGATTTATACCCAAAAAGCGCCCTGTCCGTTGCCAAAGCATACCCAGAGCGCTGCTGAACTACAAGACTAAGCTTTAAATAGCGTACGGATCCAGCGCTCTTCGGTAATAAAGTGCCAGCTCCAGCTTTTCCACTGTGCGGATAACCCCTGGGCTACAATTTGATCTTCAGTTTTTCCCTGAGCTTTCAGCGCATTCACTTCGGCCAACGTTTGCTCCATCATAGTTAAAAAACGCTGTAAACCGGCCTTATCCATTAAGTCGCCATGGCCTGGGATCAACTTCGTTTTCCCGTCAATTTGACTGAGCAGCAGCTTGACGTTGTTAATATAACCCATCACTGAGCCACCACTTTTCAAATCGATAAAAGGAAAACGGTCGGCAAAAAATAAGTCTCCGGTATGCAATACATTGGCCTCTTTAAACCAGACCACCAAATCACCATCAGTGTGGCTGACAGGCATAGTCACCAGCTGTACCTTCACCCCATTCAGGCTTAACTGTTTCTCACCTGTAAAAGTTTCTGTAGGTAAACCTGCCGCCGGAAACTTTGCGTCGGCTTTTAACCGGGTCAGTACATTGGTATGAGCGATAATCTGAGCACCAGAGGCCAAAGCTGCATTGCCATTAACGTGGTCACCATGAAAATGGGTGTTGACCAGAGTTTTGATCTGCACACCAGCCTGTTTGCTTGCAAGCTCAGCTTTGATGTGAGGAGCCATATGCTCGTACTGCGAATCCACTACCAACGCACCTTCAGGGCCTACTACAGCGGCCATATTGCCGCCAGCCCCTTTGATCATGTACAGATGCCTGGCCAGTTCAGTACTGGTCACCTGAACTTTATCGTCCGCAACAACCGAAGTTGCAAGCAGCAGAGCCAATAAAACACTTATCTTTTTCATACCCGTCCTTATGCAAAGAAAAATTTAGCGGCAAAAACCGCTGTTAATACCCATACACTCAGGGTCGTATCTGACAAACGCCCCGTCACTAAACACAGTACCGCATAAGTAATAAACCCCATACCTATGCCATCAGCGATAGAAAAGGTCAGCGGCATCATCACCAGCACTACGACCACAGGCACGGATTCGATCAGATCGTCCCACTTCACATGCTGCAAACTGCTAAGCATTAAAGTTGCGACATAAAGCAAAGCACCAGCGGTCGCATAAGCCGGTACCATAGCGGCCAGAGGCGATAACCAAAGTGCAGCTAAAAAGGCCAGCCCCGTCACTACTGCTGTTAAACCAGAACGTCCACCGGCAGCTACACCGGCCGTGCTTTCAACATAACTGGTGGTGGTTGAGGTCCCGAGTAAAGAGCCTGCAATAGTGGCTGAACTGTCGGCGAGCAAAGCGCCTTTGAGACGGGGAATTTCACCATTGGGTTTTAATAAACCTGCTCTTTGACTAACCGCCACTAAGGTGCCACTGGTATCAAACAAATCTAAAAACAACAAGCTTAATACCACTGGTACCATGGCCCATTGCAATACAGAGGCAAAATCCAGCTGGATAAAGGTAGGGGCTAAAGAAGGCGGCATAGCAACAACGGCAGTAAAGCTGGTATCGCCACGCCACCAGGCGATGGCAGTGATCACTAAAATACTAATAAATACAGCTGCATGTTGTTTGCGGTGCGCCAATGCAAAAATCAGAAAAAAACCTGTGATAGCCAGCACTACTTTTGGATCATGCAAATCGCCTAAGGTCACCAGAGTGGCGGGACTCGCCACTATAATATTGGCTGTTTTTAATGCAATCAGTGCCAGAAACATGCCTATACCAGCGGCTATGCCCATCTTTAACGCAAAAGGAATACTTTGAATAATCCACTCACGGATTTTGAAAATACTCAGTAGTAAAAACAACACACCGGAGCAGAATACGGCGGCTAAAGCCGTCTGCCAGCTATGGCCCTGTTCCAGCACTATGACATAAGTAAAAAACGCATTCAGTCCCATGCCCGGTGCCAAAGCCACAGGCAGATTGGCCAGCATGCCCATCGCAATAGAGCCAAAGGCTGCAGCCAGACAAGTGGCCACAAAAACCGCACCGTGATCCATGCCGGTTTGCGCCAGCATGCTGGGGTTTACAAACAGGATATAACTCATCGCCATAAAGGTCGTTAAACCAGCGATCAGCTCTTTTTTGATGCTGGTCTGGCGCGCCGTCAGCTCAAAATAACGATCAATAAAGTTCATCAGGTCAGATCCCTTTGTCAGAGGCTCAAATGCAAAAACCCGAAGCATAGCCCCGGGTTTTTCAATAGCCAAGTGAATTCTGGTTTCAATACAAAGTAGTTGGTGCTGCAGCGAGTCGCAAAGTCAACAAAGCTGCGACTTCAAATACCTGGTGTTTACAGGCAGTAGTAAGCGGCTAAGGCTGCCACTGGTGCGGCCGATGGCTTGCCATGTTGCCAGTCGCCACCATCCACACCACTACCAGCTATGTCGATATGACAGTAAGGCAATGGCCGTTCAGAGTTTAAGGCATGTTGATCTAAGCCTGCAGCTGCGACTAAAAATGCCATAGGGAACTGATGACCACGGGGCGTGACTGACGAAGGTGCATTGTTACAACTTAGTAAGTCATCTGCCGAACTGCGGCCTTTAATAAAACTAAAGTCTTCACGGCGACTGCGGGATATTTCACTGGGGTCTGCCCATAAATCACCCACCATAGCTAAATCAGCAGATAAACCAACACGACGGGCGGCACCATTCTCCACCAATGCACTGTATGGACCTACGGCACGGGCCGCATGACCTGTTAAAGTAGCAATAGAATACAAAGTGGGGTTAACGGCAGTTTTGGCCTCTTCCCGCAGATGCGATAACAAATCTGCCAGAACCAGACGACCTTCAGCATCGGTATTACCAATACGCACCCGCACACCGGCATGGCCGGTAATAATCTCATCCGGCACAAAAGCATCAGCCCCTATGCTGTTTCGCACAGCACCAATTTCGGCAATGATGCGGATGCCTTTGGTTTTTAACAAAGCCACGGTTTTGATAAAACCAGCCACAGCTGCCGCACCACCTTTATCGCGGCTCATCCCGGCCATAGCTCCGCCGGTTTTTAAATCAGCACCGCCTGTGTCATACACCAGACCTTTACCGGCAAATAACAAGGTGTGTTCGATGTCACCCTCGCCCTGATACTCCAGGCGGATCACGGCAGGCTTATGACGGTCAACCTGCAACGAACAGCGCGCGACAGCCATTAGCAATGGATAGTCTTTTTGCAAGATATCGACTTTGGTTTCTACCGATACCTGCACATCAGTACCGGCAAAAGCTTCCACACAATAATCAGCAAAACGCCGTGGTGCCATACGCTCAGGTTCAGTGCCACACAAATCACGGGCGACACGTTTGCCTGCTTCAACAGCTTCCATATAACGCGCCTGATGTTCTGTGACTCCAATCACCCCTATCTGAGTCACAGGTTCAATCATTGCTTCCCCCCGGGCTTCACGACCTTCCAATGGCTGCCATAACGCCTGACAAGCGCCTAAGTAAGCCACTTCAGCCGCATACTGATAAGCATCCGAGTCCGGTGCTATCACATACAAAGCAGGAGATTTAGCACCAGCGGCTTTGGCCTGACTGATACCTTGTTTGGCCGCATCATAAAAACTACGAACGTCATCATAATCTCTGTCGAGTGGGCCGGTCGGTGACAGCACTAAACGTTGCCCCGGCGCTTTGGCTGATAACAGCAACACAGTTTCTTTACCAATGCGGCTGTCGATAGACGCAGCAGCATTAATTTCAGACTCTAATTCAGGCACAGCAGTAAAACCGGATGCAACAACAATCAGCGCATCCCATTGGGAGTCATTCAGGGCAGACTGAACAGAAGAAACAGCGACAGCAACAGGGTAAGACATGAACATGGCCTCAAAAAAATAATGAGCTGCATTATTAAGTACAGCAGGCTTGGAGGCAATAGCATGACAGGATGTGAAATACAGCGCCTGTAGTTAAAAACTGACAAGCCAGCGAATGCTGGCTTGACGGATGTTCAAAAGTGCAAAAAGGCAGTATCAGATAATTTTATTCTGCTGCCATTCCTGTTCTTTTTTCATACGCTGCTGGCGTTTTTCGCAGGGTGTATCGCAGTCACAGGCCTTTTCAATGCCTAAAGCACCTAAGCCACCACAACTACCAGCTATGGTTTTACGTTGCACCATGTAACCTACAGCCATAGCAGCAACTACAACTATCAGGATGATAAAAGTAAAAATAAAAACTTCCATAGCCACCTCATCAAACTTAGAAGCTTTGAACAATCAGTCTGCCTGCTTGTTCGTTTCAGGGTGCCATTGTAACAAGTTTCGGCCACTATCCCTACGCAAAAACGTGATTCAGACAAATAAAAAATTGTCAGGATCCTGACGAATCCCCACAAAATTGAACATTCATGGCGTTTAACGATCTGATCAATCGCCAAACATCACAGAAAGTGAACGCCATGAATGTAAGCTCATTATTACACGAACTTATTGCTGATTCCTGCCCTACCATTCACAAAGTCAGACTGCAATCTCTTATCACTGCCGTTGATGCAGCCACTCGCTATCAAAAGGTAACCCTGACCGGCCTTGGCCGCACATTACCTTCGCTGGCCAAAACAAAGCACACGATCAAACGCATAGACAGGTTACTTAGCAACAGTCACTTGCATCAGGAACGAACCGATATCTATGAGGTAATGGCTCGTCATATTCTTCAGACACGCAACGAACCAGTGATTTTGATTGATTGGTCACAAGTCAATGAAGAAGCAGGTTTTCATATTTTGAGGGCATCTTTGGCTTTACACGGACGGGCCATGACAGTATACGAAGAGATGCACCCTAAACATTTAAGTCATAACCGCGCTGTGCATGGCCGCTTTTTGAAGCAACTTCAGGCCTTGTTACCCTGTGACTGCCAACCTATTGTTGTCACCGATGCCGGATTTAAAAATCCTTGGTTTAAGCAGGTAGAAGCACTTGGATGGTACTGGCTTGGGCGTATCCGCCACTTTACTCAATACCGCTTCATCGACAGCCCACTCTGGCATCCTTGCAGGGAAAGCTATGACCTTGCTTCCACACGACCTGGTTATTTGGGGGAAATCTGTTTATCGAAGCACAATCCGTTGGACTGTCATGCTTACCTTTACCGTAAAAAATTAGAGGGAAGGAAAAAACGGACTCAAGGCAAGCGGGTGTCAAAACGTTCAAACAGTACAGCTTATGGGCGTAGAGAAAGAGAGCCTTGGTTTTTAGTGACCAATATTCCTCCAGATAAGCTCAATGCCAGACAAGCGGTTGCTATTTATCAGACACGCATGCAGATAGAAGAAAGCTTCAGGGATAATAAAAATCAGCGTATAGGTCTGAGCTTAAAAGAAACGAAAAGTAGGTCAGTTGAGCGCCTGCAGATCCTGTTGTTGATTGTCACTTTAGCCACCTACGCACTGTGGCTAATAGGGCGATGGGCCAATCAAAATGGCCTGTACAAACATTATCAGGCCAACACGGTAAGGGAGCGAGCTGTTTTATCTTATTTCAACCTGGGCCTGCAAGTCTTAAGAAAAGAACCTGAGCGGCTATGCCGCGCAGAGCTGGTTCATCTAATGGCGACGACCATGCTTAGTCTCTTTGAATGGAGATCCAGATGACTTTGTGGGGATCCCTCAGGCTCCCGGCAGTTTGGTCGCAGAGCTCAAGGCGTGAAACAGGCGTGACGCAAAACTGTTTGCGTCCCGTTTTTCCTGTTTCACCCTGGCGGTGAACTACAGTATTGCGGGCTTCCTGCCCTCCACCCTCCGGGCCGGCTGCGCCGTTCCAAACTGCTCCCTGCAGTTTGGTCGCATGGGGGATGCCATGCTCGGGTCAATTCCCTCAGGCAACGCAAATAAAAAACCCCGCTCAGTGAGCGGGGTTGTTTATTTGGGAGCCT
>CAMLSF010000047.1 GCA_946482615.1 uncultured Chromatiaceae bacterium
AGTTGTTAACTATGTCGAAATTTGTGGGGATCCCTCAGGTTCTGACCCCATTTTTATTGTCAATCTTAAACCACCTCCTATGGAGGTGCTGATCGTTCGGTCGGGGCTATGCCCGTAGAGAACTCATGCTAGATACTTGCCGCGTTTGTAACCAGCAAATGAGGAAGTAAATAGCATGAGTAGATATGAATCCGCATCCCACGTGTTCTATCGATGTCAGTATCACATCGTTTGGACGCCGAAGTACAGATACAAAATCCTGACAGGAAATGTAGGAAAAGAACTGTACCGAAGTATCTATGTGTACTGTGCGATGAAGAAATGCAAAGTGGTAGAACTGAATGTACAGATAGACCATGTGCATTTGGTAGTGAGGACACCACCGAATGTGAGTGTTTCGGAACTGATGGGGGTATTGAAAGGGAGGACGGCGATCCGGGTTTTCAATAAATTCCCGTATCTTCGGAAGAAGAAGCTCTGGGGTAATCACTTTTGGCAGCGAGGATATTTCGTAGATTCAGTGGGTGCGAACGAAGACATAATAAGGCGATATGTGCGGCATCAGGATAAAGTTGCTCGTGAAGATGAGGAACGTCAACTGATGTTGGATATGGAACCTAGATAACAAAGCCCCCTTCCAGGGGGCCTAAAGCAAAGCCACCTCCTATGGAGGTGGATTTTTACTTTTGGCTTTATCAGGTGCTTTTTCTACTGCAGTTTTGCGTAAAAAAAGCGGCCTGAGCCGCTTTCTTGTATCAGAGTCCGTTAACCTGCCAACTGTGGCCCTAACCACAAACTAAACAAGCTAATTGCCACTATACCAACCAGATTTAACACTAAGCCTGCCCGCACCATATCTTTGATCTGCAGTTTACCTGACGCAAACACTATAGCGTTGGGCGGCGTTGCTACAGGCAGCATAAAAGCGAAGCTTGCGGCTAAAGCAGCCGGCACTACTAAATACAATGGCGATAACTCCATAGAGACAGCAACAGGCCCCAATAACGGCAGGAAGGCTGCGGCTGTGGCGGTATTACTGGTCACTTCGGTCAGGAAGATGATCAGACTGGTCACGGCCACCAATAACAGGATAGGAGGCACACCATCCAGTAACTGCAGTTGTTGCGCTAAAAGTTCAGCCACGCCGGTTTTTTGGATCTGATCCGCCATGCTCAAACCACCGCCAAACAGTAACAACACCCCCCAGGGCACATTCTGACTGTCTTTCCATTCCAACAAGGCAGTACCTGAGCCTTTTTCTCCCGGCAATAAAAACAACAAAGCAGCGGCACAAAGCGCAATCACAGTATCGCTGATAGGTAACCCCGTCCATTTCACTAACCATTGCTGACTGATCCAACTGAAAGCGGCCAATGCAAAGACCAGCAGCACCAGTTTTTGTGAACGCGACATCTGCCCAAGCGCCTTTAACTGCAGCGCGCTGTCGTTTGGTGCAGATTCGGTTTTGGGCATACGGAAATGAAATTTAGTCAGCCAGATCCAGCAGACGATTAACATGGTCAGTGCCAAAGGCACACCCAAAATCATCCAATGTGCAAAGCTGATTTGAATACCATAACTTTTAGACAGATAAGCAGCTAATAACGCATTGGGCGGTGTACCTATCAGAGTGGCGATTCCACCAATACTGGCACTGTACGCAATAGCTAATAAGACGGCTTTACCAAACTGATCCTGAGTAGAGGCATTGGCCATGGCAATAATGGACAACCCAATGGGCAGCATCATCACAGCAGTTGCAGTGTTTGACATCCACATGGATAAAAAAGCAGTGACGCCCATCAGGGCCGCAATTTGCAACCCCGGCGAAGTGCCCACCAAAGACAATGCTTTTAACGCGATGCGTTTATGCAGGTTAGTTTTTTCCATCGCAATAGACAGGAAAAAGCCGCCGAAAAATAAAAAAATCAGCGGATGAGCATAAGGTGAAGTTGCAGCATCCAGTTTATCTATACCCAATAACGGAATAAAAATCATCGGCAGCAATGAAGTGACGGGAATAGGCACAATTTCAGTGATCCACCACAACACCATCCAGGCCATTAAGCCTGTAACCATCCAGGCCGCCTGAGTCATCTGAGCGGCTGGAGGAGGCAAAATAATGGTCAGTAAAAGCAGTAGGGGGCCACAGAGCAAAAGCAAACGGCTGGTCACAGCAGACATAGAGGATCCTTAACAAAATCAACCGGAGCTAAGCTCCGGTCTGTTCAGAAAAAGAACTTAAAGCCAACAGCGGCTGCATGGTCTTTTTCGGTTTCGAACTTGAGTGTGGACAGAAGCAGGTAAGTCGTCAAATTGTTTCGCCATTGATAATCAAGGCCGAGATTATTCAGGCGGGCTTTTTCGGCGTGGCGGGTCTGACTGTCATCTTTTTGCCATTGCCATTTGTAAGTAAAGTCGCCGCGCTGATAACTCAGCTGAGCCAGCCAGGCATCGCCCTGGATATGACGCACCACATGTTCACTGTGCTGATACATCAGGCCAGCCGCAAGTACAGCACCGTCTTGTTGCCACAATGGCAGCTGAGCTAATAAACGTTCGGCAGTGATATTATTCAGCTCATCGGTGCGGCCATAAGCCAGATACAGTGGATACTTTTTTAAGGCCGGGTCGCCATAACCCAGCACCCAATCATAACCTCCGGCTGCTTCGTCGCTGGCTCCGGTCTGGTAGGTGGCTGAAAAGTTAAATCCGTTAATCACAGGCGACTGATAGCCCAGTATATTTTCCAGTCTGTCCTGACCCGGTGTGATTTGCGCTATGTCAGCCAGGGTTTCGTTAAATAAATCGATTTTGCCTTCAGATTTTTTAAACTTAGTGTCGTTTTTGCCAAAGATCAGTTCGCCATAGGTACCGGCAACACCAAAGTAGGTGTTACGGGATCCCAGTTTGTGATCTCTGTTGGCGTCATCCAGACCATTCACTTGCCATTCGTACACCGCAATAACAGCAAGTCCGTCGCTCAGTTGATGTTTAGCCTTTACGCCTAAGCGGGAAAAGGGCGCCTCAATCTGACGGCCCTGATCGGCGTATCTGTACAAGCCTTGATCAACGTCCAGCGCCTGTAATTCAACTTTGCCGTACCAATCCCATTCAAAAGCATGAGCTGCAGGGCTCAAAGCAAGAGTGGTACAGAGAGCAGCAGATAAATACGACTTAGCCATGCTGGACCTCCGCAGTCGCAGTGTTGGCTGCCGTAGTGGTTTCTGCTGTTGTTGCTCCCTGGGCCAGTTCTCTGTCCAGTTGAGCTGTGTCCAGTTCACCACACCACTTAGACACCACTAAAGTCGCCACACCGTTGCCTATTAAATTGGTCAAAGCCCGGGCTTCAGACATAAATCTGTCTATGCCTAAGATCAGCGCTATTCCAGCCACAGGCACTGAACCTACCGAAGCTAAAGTAGCGGCCAACACAATAAAACCACTGCCTGTGACACCTGCAGCCCCTTTGGAGGTCACCAGTAACACAGCCAATAAGGTCAGTTGCTGGGTTAAATCCATCGGCGTATCTGTGGCCTGAGCAATAAATACCGCTGCCATGGTCAGGTAAATCGCTGTGCCATCCAGGTTAAATGAGTAACCTGTTGGGATCACTAAACCTACAGTGGACTTGGTCGCGCCTAATTTCTCCAATTTGGCCATCATGCGGGGAAGCACAGATTCAGAGGATGAAGTGCCTAATACGATCAACAACTCCTCTTTGATATAACGGATAAATTTGGTGATCGAAAAACCGTGATAACGGCAAATGGCACCTAACACCACAAAAATAAAGACTAAACAGGTGATGTAGAAGGTTGCCATCAGGCCAGCCAGTGACCATAAAGTCGCAATGCCATATTTGCCTATGGTAAAAGCCATAGCGCCAAAAGCACCTATAGGGGCCACTTTCATCAGCATATGCACTATGGCAAACAAGACCTCTGAGCTTTTTTCAACATAACCAAAAATCAGATTTTGCCGGCCCCCTAAACGCTGCAGCGCAAAACCAAACAGGATAGAAAAAAACAGCACTTGCAACATATCGCCGCGGGCAAAAGCGTCAAACACACTGCTGGGTATCACATTCAGTAAAAAATCCGTGGTGCTTTGCATTTGATCAGGTGCTGTGTATTTGCTGATGGATTGCTGATCCAGACTGGCGGGGTCTATATGCATGCCGACACCAGGTTTGACGACATTAATCACTACTAAACCGATAATTAAGGCGATGGTAGAGACAATTTCAAAATAGAGCAGGGCATAACCCCCTGTTTTCCCTACTTTTTTCATATCTTCCATACCGGCAATCCCCACCACTACAGTACAAAAGATGATGGGGGCGATAATCATTTTAATCAGCTTGATAAAGGCGGTGCCCAGAGGCTGCATGGCGGTGCCAAGCTCCGGGAAAAAATGACCTAAAAAAATACCAATACTGATGGCGAGTAACACCTGGATATAGAGGCTGGATAACAGCCTGATGGTTTTGGTTTTCATTGTTATTGTCTCTCTGAGTATGGAGAAAATCTCCCTGTCAGACAGTCAATTGCAAAGAGAAAGCCAGCTTTTTATCACTTACTATATTGTTTAAATACAATGGGTTATTTTACTGTTGCCGAAGTTTTGTTGAGGCCTGTGCGGAATTCCGCACAAATAAAAAATCACAGTGTCACTTAATCCGCACAAGCAGGAGTTAGTCTTCCTGCTTGTCCAGAAAATCACGGCGCGTCAGCTGGTATTTTGCCATTTTGTCGTACAAGGTTTTACGCGGCAAATCCAGCTCGGCCATCACAGCTTTAATAGCGCCTTTATGTTGGTTCAGCGCTTCTTCGAGCAGCATTTTTTCATAATATTCCACCCGTTGCTGCAGGCTCATGCTACCGCTAATGCCATGGCCGGCGTTATGGGGCTGTTGGCTAAAGGCGATGTCCGCACCCATCAACACATAACGCTCGGCCATATTACGCAGTTCCCGCACATTACCGGGCCACTGATGCTGCGCCAGTTGCTGCAGTTCTGCCGCCTGAAGAGGAATGTATTCCTTATGAAAACGGGCTGCTGCTATACGGGCAAAATGCGCAAATAATAAAAACACATCATCTTTGCGTTGACGCAGTGGAGGTAAATGCAAATCCACCAGCGACAGGCGGTAATACAGGTCACTACGAAACTCGCCCGATGCGGCCAGCTGTTTTAAATCGGCTTTGCTGGCGGCTATCACCCTGATATCCAACTCTATCGTCTGATTTGAACCCAAGCGTGTTACTTTGCGTTCCTCCAGTACCCTCAGCAGTTTCACCTGCAAAGATAAGGGGGTGCTTTCGATTTCATCCAGCAGCAGAGTTCCGCCATTGGCGAACTCAAACTTCCCGATACGTTTTTTGTCTGCGCCGGTAAAAGCACCGGCTTCAGCACCAAAGAGCTCACTTTCAATCAACTGCTCCGGAATAGCACCACAGTTAATGGCAACAAAATTATGCTGACGTCTGTCGCTTTGTTCATGTAAATAACGAGCGACCAGCTCTTTGCCTGTGCCTGTTTCGCCGTAAATCAACACATCAGCAGGAGCATTGATCACGGCATCCAGAGTGCGGCGCAGCTGCTGCATGGCCGGACTTTGGCCTAAAATACGTAAACCGGGTTGTTGCTCCCGCTCAACAGCAGCTTTTAACTGCCGGTTTTCCAGCACCAGCTGGCGTTTTTCCAGAGCGCGGCGACTGACTTCAACCAGGTGGTCGTTATCAAAAGGTTTTTCCAGAAAATCATAAGCCCCTTGTTGCATCGCCTTTACAGCAAGAGAAACAGCACCGTACCCTGTCAGCATCACCACTGGGATCTCGGCGTCAATAGCATGAATTTTCTGCAGCAGTTCCAGGCCGTTTAAAGCCGGCATATGCATATCGGTAATGACGATGCCGTCAAATCTTGTACTGATACGACTTAAAATATCAGCCGGGTTGGCCGTGCTGCTGCACAGCAAATCTTCCAGTTTAAACAACTGACTGACCGCACTGCGGATATCGGCTTCATCGTCGATAAAAAGAATAGTTGGACTCTGTTGCTCTGTATTGGCCATTTAGGATCCTGTGGTGATGTTCAGCACCATAATAAACTCAGCTCCGCCTTGTGGCGCATTTCGTACTTCAAGCTGGCCACCAAAAGACTGCACTATACGTTGGGAGATAGACAAGCCCAAACCCAGACCATCCCGTTGTTTGGTGGTGAAAAAGGCCTCAAAAATACGTTCTAAATGATGAGGCTCTATACCAGGCCCCTGATCACGGATATGCACACTGACTTGTTGATCCTGAGTTTTCACCGCTACATGAAAGGCGGCATCGGCCTGACCTGCCATGGCCTGTATGCCATTGGTCAGAATATTCACCAGCACTTGCTCCAGCTGAATGCTGTCGGCCAGCACAGTGGGGGACAGATCAGGCAATTGCAACCTTATCTTGATGCCTTGTTGTTGGCATTGATGCCGCACTATCCCCAATGCGTCCAGAATGAGTTTATTCACCTGTACCAGTTGGTTTTTGCCAGAGCTTTTACGGCTGAAATCTTTAAACTGGGCCACTATCACACTTAAGCGCTGCATCAATTGCCGCATCGCCTGAATATTGGTTTTGGCGTCATCCAGATAACCTTTTTCAATCAGCTTCTCTGTGGTCTGTGCGTAACTTTGCAAGGCGGTCAGTGGCTGATTTAACTCATGATTTAACGAAGCAGATAAAGCACCAATAGTGGCAAGTTTAGCGGTTTGCACCAGATGTTGTTCTGTATGCGCCAATTCGGTTTCGGTTTGTTCACGCCGTTCAATCTGGCGTATCAGCTGCCTGTTGGTTTCTGCCAAATCTTTGGTGCGGGCTATCACCCGTTGTTCCAGTTGCTGATTATGCTGCACTAACTGTTGATGGCGTTTTTTCCGCTCGCGCCGCACCCAAATGGCCAGCAAGGCCGAACTGTAGAGCAAAGTCACCAGAAGCATGGCGGACCATAAGGCGGATTGCTGTGGTGCTGGTGAGGCCAAGACTGTTAAAGTCCAGCCGAACTCTGGCAAAGGTCGCTGGTATGGCAAAAAACTAAAGGTTTTATTGTCAAAGGGCAATTTCCACAGCGGGTAAGAGGGGGCGAGCCAGGCTGAGCCGATGGAATACTGCAGAGGTTCAATAGCCTGGGTGATATAGCGCTGCTGCTCTGTGGGGCTTAATGGGTTGCCAGTCAGACTGGTTAAACGCCACTGTGGGATATCGGACAAAAACACTTCGTCGCTTTGTCCCGTTACCATAAAATGACTATCGGCTAAGCCGGCAATTTGCTGCTGATGTTGCTCTATAGGTTCCAGATCAACCTTAGCCACCATCACAGCCAGGATCCTGCCCTGAATACGGACAGGTACACTGTAGTAATAACCACGGCGTTCACTGGTATGGCCCAGAGCATAATACTGAGCGTCCTGACCCGCCAGCGCATGTTGTACATAAGGCCGGAAGCCAAAATCCCGGCCCAGATAATAAATTCTTCCGTTAGCATTGGAACTGGCTATCACTATGCCGGATGGGTTTACCAGATATAAGTCGGCAACATCGGCACTACGCTGGAGTTGAAACAGATATTGATTCAGCTGATCTGCACTGCCCGGCAGATCACGCAGTAATGACTGCAATAACTCAGAGCTGGCGACCTGTTTGGGTAAATCGGCGTAGCGGCCTATCTCATAGCGAATAAAAGCGGCGAGGTTTTCACTTTGCTGCTGCGCTTTGGCGGTCAGCTGCCGGTAGTTCCAGTGCTGCGCTGCTGAGGCGGCCAGCAGTAACACCAGCAGATAACCACACAGCAGCAGGACCCAGCGCAGCTGTTTACTCATCAGCGGCGTCTTGATGTTGTATTGGCTTTTGGCGAAGCTAACACTGAGGCTTCTTCCGTTTTGCTTGAGCTTAATAACTTCGCTTCCAGCTCGGCCATTTCAGACTGAGTCAGCTCACGGTATTGACCGGCTTTTAACTCGGCCAGACGCACATTCATAATACGAACCCGTTTTAGTTTGGTCACATTAAAACCTAAAAACTCTGTCATACGACGGATCTGCCGGTTCAGGCCTTGCTTCAGCACAATATTAAAGGTCTGGCGGGAAATTTGTTTGACCTGACAAGGCAAGGTAATGGTTTCCAGGATAGGCACGCCGGACGCCATTTTGCGTAAAAACTGCTCTGTAATAGGTTTGTCGACTGTAACTACATATTCTTTTTCATGTTCATTACCAGCCCGCAGAATTTTATTGACGATGTCACCGTCATTGGTCAGGAAAATCAAACCTTCAGACTCTTTATCCAGACGGCCTATAGGGAAGATCCGCTCCGGATAGCCTACGGCATCAATAATATTGCCTTTGACATCCAGCTCAGTAGTGCAGGTAATGCCCACAGCCTTATGGTAAGCCAGGTAGACCCGCCGGGGTTTGGCTTTTAATGCTTTGCCCCCGATCAGTACCTGGTCTTGTTGTGTCACTTTGGTGCCCAAAGTACCCACCTGACCATTAACAGTCACCAGGCCTTGTTCAATCAGCTTGTCTGCTTCGCGGCGCGAACAAAAACCTGTGTCACTGATAAATTTATTTAAACGAAACAACGCTGTTTGTTCCAAAGCTCCACACCCGGCAATTGAAAAAGGACGTTAGTTTAGGTGCTCAATGCATCAGGGGCAAGGCTGGTGTTTATTTTACAGCAGAAAAAGAACTGGCTCTTGGCAAGGCGGGCAGATCAGGTAAACTTGCTGCTCACTTTTTAAAAGGGACCACTGATGTTACCTATTCAGCATTATTTCCCCAAAGCCGATGCCTTAGTTTATGGTTGCATGGGATTGGGTGGCAGTTGGGATCACCCGACCACCACAAAAGAACAACGTGATTTATCTTATACAGCCATAGATGCAGCTCTGGACGCTGGTTTTCGCTTTTTTGACCATGCCGATATATACACCCGTGGCAAAGCTGAGGCTGTATTTGGCGACTATCTGGCTGCGCATTCCGGCTTACGTGAAACACTGATCCTGCAAAGTAAATGTGCCATCCGTTTTGCCGATGCCACTGCGGTAGGGCGTTACGATTTTAGTAAAAGTTATATTCTGGACTCTGTGCACCAGTCGTTAAAACGACTGCAAACCGACTATCTGGATATTCTGCTGTTGCACAGACCGGATCAACTGATGTGGATTGATGAAGTGGCTGAAGCTTTTGCAGAGCTGAAACAGCAGGGCAAAGTGAAGGCGTTTGGCGTGTCGAATTTTGGCTGGCCGCAACTGCAGTTATTGCAATCTGCTTTGCCTGATCCGCTGGTTGTTAATCAACTGCAAATGAGCCTGAACGACTTAAACTGGCTGGAGCAAAATGTACTGACCGCTATGCCGGAAGGCGCAGCCCATCATTACAGTTACGGTACAGTGGAATACTGTCAGTTAAATAAAGTACAACTGCAGGCCTGGGGTAGTCTGGCGCAAGGTTTGTTCAGCGGTGGCCGAACTCCTGAAACTGCCGCCCAGCGCTCTACAGCCGCATTGGTGGCTCAGTTAGCTGCGGACTATCAAACCAGTGCTGAAGCTATAGTGCTGGCGTTTCTGTTGAAACATCCGGCCGGTATTCAAGCTGTGATAGGCACAACGTCCCCCTCACGTATTGCTGCCTGTCAGAAAGCCTTAACAGTCAACTTAAGCCGTGAACACTGGTATGCGCTTTATGTTGCAGCCAGAGGTAAGGCATTACCTTAATGCTGGTGCAATAAAAAAGGGCCTGCAGGCCCTTTTTTACTAGTAAAATCCACTATTTAGCTGCAGGCACAGACTGCAAATACTGACTGTTGGGTTGTTTTAAAATGGTCTGCCAGGAACCATAAGTCGGGTTGGCCAGGACAAACCATTTAGCCCCCCAGTAATCCTGATATTTATCTACCAGTGCCGAACGCTGTTCAGGTGTGATATTTTTTTTCACGTCCGGCAGGAAATCGCCAAAGTCATCCCCAATCGACATTAAAATACGGAAGTCTTTGGCGGCCAGCAAACGGCGGCTTTCTTTTTCACTGCTCCAGTCCTTTTGTTCTGACTTTAACCAGATTTGAGAGGCGTCGATCTTTTTTATACCCACAGCTTTTAAGTTGCGCAGCGTATCGGTTTTTTGTGGGCAGCTGTCATTGGAGCCGGCACGCTTTTCACACTCACGATTGCTGATATACAGCACTTTTACACCTGCAGCTTCGGCTTTGTTCACAAAGGCGACAGCGCCTGGCACAGCTTTGGCTGCGGCCATAGCGACCCATTGGTCCCAACGTTTTGGATCATAACCAGCGTTTAACAGCACGCTTTGTGCTGCGGTTGGGGAGTTATCCAAAATAGTCTCGTCAATATCGACAATAATGGCCAAAGGCAGCTGCTGGTAGTGACTGCTCTGGTTGGGTAAGGCGGTCCAGTTTTTATCTGCGATAGCATTGGGCAACTGCAGGGCAGCGGTCTGGTAGGTTTGTATGGCGCTGGCTTTAAATTCGGCTGAGGTTTGGTACCACAAAGTGGCATTCATATTGTCATGAGATGTTGCTTGTGAAGCAAAAGCGCATAACAGCAGGCTGGTTAGCAGCGAAGATACAGAGGATTTCATCAGAGACTCCAAAGGAAAAATTAGCAGGTTAAAAGGACAGGGTTGTTTCTACATAGAAAAAAGCCCCCGCACTGCGGAGGCCTTCAGATTCAGGCTTTGTCCGCGGCGGGTTCAGCTTTGGCTGCTTTGTCAGACTGTTTATCCGACAAATTATTCAGAGAAATAACCTTAGTTTTACTGATCTTATGACGGTAAATCTCACGCAGATAATGAATAGACTTTTTCACACTGTCGCGGGATAAACGAATGTCATTGATTGAGACAAATTTGTCTTTATTACGGATCAGCTCACGGTATTTTTTCTCGTACATTGGTTTGATTGCATACCAGTTGGTATCGAGAATTTTCGCCGGGTTTTCAAACTCATGCAGCATGCTGTCTAAACGTTCTTCGTCAAAGTGTTCGTCACGGATAAAGTCCAGCATGGCTTTGTCCAGCGAGTCATTAAAACGATAATCGTCTTTGGCGAAACAACGTTTGATAAAAGACACTATCAGGGTCAGGAAATCGTCACTTAAACACGGACTTTTTACAATCAGTGTGGTTAATGAGATATTGGCTGACGCGCCAATCACCAGTGCATAACGTTTTAAGGTGGTGTTCGGGAACAGGGTGTTTAAATGGCTTTTCAGGCGATTTAAATCCATGTACGACAGTTTGTAGTCTTTCGGTAACGAGATAATAGAGACCACTGACGAACAGTTTTTAAAGAAATGCAGGTCTTTTAAGTCTTTTGGATCGTAGCCACTTTTTACATAAGACGCTAAAGCTTCACGGTAACGGCCAGACTCTATAGGCAATAAACTGATCCCCTCAATGGCCTGGGTCACTTTGTTAAAGTGCGGCAGGTCGATGGAGCGGAAGAACAAGTCATCAATGTTTAAACCGCTGTTGCTGTTTTTGTCGAACAGTTTCAGTTTGTCCACTGCCGCAGGAGTGCTTGGGATCACCGACTCTGCATAAGCTACAGCCACAGGACCGGCCAGACTCATAAACAAGTCGTTGGCGTCTAACCGAATGGTTTCACCAATGTCGATACCAGCGCGGCGGAAGTAATTTTCGTCGTAGTCTGTGGTCACGGCCTGAGCCGTTAAAATGTTGAAAATCTGCTGGGAAATATACTGGTTGGCATATTTTTCCATCGCATTAACATCGATGTGCTGAATTTCACCATCATCGGTTTCTTCGGCATAACGCATAATATCGTTGGAGATCAGCATCATGGCGTTCCATGGCCGGATGCGGTGCATCACGCTGGACTCAGCGCTGTCTTCATTTTCCAGGTTGTAGGAGAAATCCCACTCTTCGGCCAGGTATTTACATAACAGACGGCCTGAGTTGATATGCAGCGCTTCTGACATCTCGACACCATGGTCAGTAATATTCGGCAGAATACAGATACCACTGGTGAAAATCGGCTCAAACACAAACGAATGACCGGCGTTGGCTTCGTTTTCTGTCTCAGGTCTGGTGTCGAAGGTTTTGGCCATATAAGCGTATTGCTGCGCCAAACCGAATTCTGAAGCCATACCAGAACCTGTACCACCGCCAGCACTGAAAATATAGAAATACAAACGGGATTGGTTGGCTTTGATACCACAAGAGTCAATCAGGTACGAGTGAATAAATTTCCAATCCGGGTTAGAAAACTTCTGTGTGTCTTTATTCAGAATAATTTTGGCCAGATACTGACCCAGAATAGGGGCATTACCGGCACCACCCGCATGGACTTCGGACAAGTCCATAATTTTCATTTTGTTGTAATCTTGCAGGAAGTTGGACTTTTCGCCTTTATGCGAAAAACGAATACGGCCTTCAATGTCTTTATCCAGGTCACCCAACATCACCAGAGGTTCAATCAGAAACACAGGTTTAACCTGATGGGATTTATCCAGGTTGAGGCCTTTTTTAATCCAGCGCACAGGGCGGTATTCAGTTTCTTTTTGCTGGCGCTCTTCAATATTAAATTCATTCATATAGAAGCTGCGCGCGTTGTAGACAAGAGAGGCGACATCCAGCGCTATATTCGAGCCACAGCGGCCTAAACCAATTAAACAGACCGAAGGAAACTGTTGCTGACGTCTGTTGGCATTTTCCTCTTCAGAGGCCGGGATAGGGAAAACACTGTTTCGCAAAGCATCCAGATTGGACAAAATCCGGCTCAGGTCGCGTTCAGTGAAATACATATAGCGGCCCGAACCAAAATTCAGGTCAGCTTCAGTTTCAGTGGCAGAGAATGGACGTACTGTTAAATTGACATCGTCTTTACTGGCGCTGCTTTTTATCACTTTTGTACTCATGGATGACCTTCCGGGCTATTTTTATTGTTCTGAGCTGCTATCTATTCGTGTCATAAACATAGACTTAGCTGCCTATTATTACAATTGGCATCTGGAACAGTACAGCAAAATCATCGCTGAGAATTGAACTTTTTGATAATCAGAAAAATAAAACTGAAAAACGGCGCTCTAACGCCACAATAAGACATGATAAATGGGATCAGAAGCTGTCGATTTTAGTTTTTTGCCTCTGATCCCATCTCCCCCTGACTGTTACCTATTCGGCCCTACATATTCGGATAATTCGGACCACCGGCGCCTTCTGGCGTCACCCAGGTGATGTTCTGACGTGGATCCTTGATATCGCAGGTTTTGCAGTGAATACAGTTTTGCGCATTGATCTGCAGTCGCGGCTGGTTGTTGTCCTCTACTATTTCGTATACACCAGCAGGGCAATAACGCTGCGCTGGTTCGTCATACAAAGCAAGATTCACTGTCACCGGAATAGCAGCATCCGCCAGTTTTAAATGGCAGGGCTGATCTTCTTCATGGTTGGTGTTGGACAAGTACACCGAAGACAAACGGTCGAAACTAAGGACATTGTCTGGTTTGGCATACTGAATTTTTGGCGCTTCGGCTGCTGGTCTTAATGTCAGATGATCCACAGTCTCATCTTTTAAAGTAAAGGGCAGTTTGCCGGCAAAGATATTTTGATCCAGGGTATTAAAAGCACCGCCCCAGAAGGAGCCAAATTTATGCATGGCTGGGCCAAAGTTACGGCTTCTGAATAATTCATCAAACAACCAGCTTTGTTCAAACTGCTCAGCAAATCCGGTCAGATCCGTGCCGGCTTTCTCTTGCTGTAAGGCTGCGAAAATAGTTTCAGCCGCCAGCATGCCGGATTTCATTGCAGTGTGGTTGCCTTTAATTTTGGCAAAATTCAGCGTGCCTGCGTCACAGCCAACCAACATACCGCCAGGGAAGGTCATTTTCGGCAGACTGTTCAGGCCACCTTTGGCAATAGCACGGGCGCCATAAGACACTCGTTTACCACCTTGCAGATACTGTTTAATCACAGGATGCTGCTTGTAGCGCTGAAATTCTTCAAAAGGGCTCAGATGCGGATTGCTGTAGTTCAGATCCACTATTAAGCCCACTACAATCTGCTGACCTTCGGCATGGTACAAATAGCCACCACCGCTGGTATCGTCCTGCAAGGGCCAGCCAGCACTGTGCACCACTAAACCTTGTTGATGCTGCTCTGCAGGCACGTCCCAGATTTCTTTAAAACCCAAAGCGTAATGCTGAGGAGAGCGGCCTTTATCTAACTCAAAGCGGGAGATCAGTTGTTTGCCCAAATGGCCACGACAGCCTTCGGCAAACACAGTGTATTTACCACGCAGTTCCATGGCTGGGACATAACTGTCTTTTTGGCTGCCGTCATGCGCCACACCCATTTCGCCGGTAATCACACCTTTGACCACCTCGTCTTCAATCAGCAAGTCTGCAGCAGTAAAGCCAGGGAAAATTTCTACCCCCAGCTGTTCAGCCTGAGTGGCTAACCAACGGCATAAATTGCCGATAGAGACAATATAATTGCCTTCGTTATGCATAGTCTTAGGCACCAGAAAATTTGGTAATTTTTGTGCCGCATTTTCGTTTTTAAACAGATAAATATGGTCATGCGTAACCGGGGCGGTTACGGGAGCATTCATTTTTTGCCAGTCTGGGAAGAGTTCATTTAAAGCGCGGGGTTCAAATACAGCGCCGGATAAAATATGGGCGCCGACTTCAGAGCCTTTTTCCACCACACAAAGGCTTATGTCAGTGCCTGCGGCTTTGGCTTGTTGAGCTAAGCGGATAGCGGTCGACAACCCCGCAGGGCCTGCACCTACTATAACGACATCAAATTCCATCGATTCACGTTCAACCACAACAACCTCAACTTATCCATCTTTTTGTCTGGCATTTTGCCTTGTTCTGCTGATGGATGATTAACTGGACATAAAAATGATAACTTCTGCTGTGCGCTAGGGTATTTCAGGTTGACGTTAACGTCAACAGTAAGTAGATTGATGTCCTGGAAAGAATCAGCTTTACCTTAACGTCAACTTAGTGCTGAGTATATACCCAAGTTACCTGAAGGTTCGGTGAGGCGACAAGCCAGTGAGGCCCCGGGAGCATAGTCAAGCTATGTGACCGGGGCGATATGGCGCAGTCAACAAAGCCGCAGCTGCAAGGACCATGGGTATAACGGCCGAATGGGGTTTTTATGAAGATTTTAGTGCCAGTCAAACGGGTCATAGATTACAACGTCAAAGTACGGGTAAAGGCCGATCAAAGCGGTGTGGATTTAGCTAACGTCAAAATGGCACTCAATCCGTTTTGTGAAATCGCAGTCGAAGAAGCGGTGCGGTTAAAAGAAGCAGGTATCGCCACTGAAGTGGTGGTGGTGTCGATTGGCCCTGCCGCCGTGCAGGAACAACTGCGTACTGCATTGGCTTTAGGTGCAGACCGTGCATTGCAAATTGACACTGAATTAAGCCTTGATTCACTGCAAGTGGCGAAGTTGTTAAGCAAAGTGGTGGCAGAAGAACAACCGCAACTGGTGATTTTAGGTAAACAAGCCATAGACTCAGACAATAACCAGACAGGCCAGATGCTGGCTGCATTAACTGGTATGGGTCAGGGCACTTTTGCCTCTAAAGTGGTTGTGGCCGATGGTAAAGTGAATGTGACCCGCGAAATTGATGGCGGTTTGCAGCAAGTGGAACTGAGGTTGCCCGCTGTGGTATCGACAGACTTGCGTTTAAACGAACCCCGTTACGCTTCATTGCCCAATATTATGAAAGCCAAGAAAAAACCTTTGGATGTCAAAGCAGCTGACAGCTACGGCGTGAATTTAGGTTCTAACGTAACCACCATCAAAGTTACAGCGCCGGCAAGCCGCAAAGCTGGTGTAGTGGTAAGTTCTGTCGATGAGTTAGTGGCCAAATTAAAACAAGAAGCGAAGGTGATCTGATGAGCATTTTAGTCATAGCCGAACACAATAATCAGAGCCTGAAGGCCGATACCTATAAAGCAGTCAAAGCAGCCAGCCAGATTGGCGGCGATATTCATCTGTTAGTGGCTGGTTTTAACTCTGCCGCAGTTGCGGCTGAAGCGGCCACTTTAGCGGGTGTCAGCAAAGTACTGCACGCGGACTGTGCAGCTTATCAGCATCAGTTGGCTGAAAATATCAGTTTGCTGGTGACTGAACTGGCAAAGGATTATCAGCATGTCGTAGCCAGCGCCACTACCAACGGTAAAAACTTTTTACCCCGGGTTGCTGCTTTATTAGATGTAGCGCAAATTTCCGATGTGATCGCCATTGAAAGCGCTGATACCTTTGTCCGTCCTGTGTATGCCGGTAATGCGATAGCTACAGTAAAAAGCAGTGACGCTATTAAGGTGCTGACAGTACGTTCTGCCGCTTTTGATGCGGTAGCTACAGGCAACAATGCAGCTATTGAAAACATCAGTCTGGTGAAAGATGCCGGTGTATCCCGTTTTGTTGGTGAAGAGCTGACCAAATCTGAACGTCCGGAACTGACTGCAGCCCGCGTGATCATTTCAGGTGGCCGTGGTATGCAAAATGGTGAAAACTTTGCGCTGTTAAATGGTATAGCCGACAAGCTGAACGCTGCCATTGGTGCATCACGTGCTGCAGTAGACGCGGGTTTTGTGCCAAACGATATGCAGGTAGGCCAGACAGGTAAAATTGTAGCGCCAGACTTGTATATAGCAGTGGGTATATCCGGTGCTATCCAGCATTTGGCCGGTATGAAAGACTCTAAAGTGATAGTAGCTATCAACAAAGACCCTGAGGCGCCTATTTTCCAGGTGGCGGATTATGGTCTGGTTGGCGACTTGTTTACTCTGCTGCCTGAGCTGGAAGCGAAGATTTAATTTTTACCTCCATTCGATCTGAGTAAAGAGGGCTTGCGTTAGCTCTCTTTACTCAAGTTAATAAATTGCTTACAAATTTCTTCTGTAACTCTCTTGTCCGCTTTGCTTTCGATCTCTAAGATAGACGATTCATGCGCTGTTGCGAGGCTTTTCGCCGTTTGGGTGAGCAAGCTGTTCTGGAGATAAAAAATGAAAAAAACGTTAACTCTGAGTCTGCTTGTATTGTCATTAACAGGTTGTGCCACAGTCCCCGCAGATAAAGACAAGTTGACCACTCAGCTGGATGGTCCTTTGGCACAACTGCAGCTCGACACCAGGCAATTACAGTTGCGGCTGGAACGGCTGACAGAAAATAAAGGCTGCGAGCAGGACAATCAGTGCAAAGTCATAGGGGTGGGAGCCCGGCCTTGTGGTGGACCGGATCAGTATCTGATTTACTCCACACTGCATACAGACGAAAAAATGTTAAGCTACACCAATGATCGTTACCAAAAGCTAAAAAAGCAGCAAAATGAGAAGCTTGGCTTAATGTCCACTTGTCAGATGCTGCTACCGCCAGTCAGTGCTTGTATTGAACATAAATGCGCTATAGGTAACCCGAGCCGCTAATTAACCAGATACAGAGAGGACCATGACCCTGGAAGCTGTTTTTGTATTATGTGTCCTTTTTGCTTTGATTTTGCTCTGTTGCCTTTGGGCTATGCTGCGCTGGCGTAAGCAGGCCTTGCAGTTGCGGCAGGAGCTTTCTTTACAACACACCACCCATCAGCTTCAGTCTCAGCAAAATCAACACGATAAGTTGTTACTTGAACAGGTTCAGCAACAGCTGCAACAGGCGCAGGACGACTTTAAAGACTTAAGTTATCAGCAGCAAAAATACGCCGCCGAATTAGCCCGCAGTCAAAGCCAGTATCAGCAGGTGTCGGAGCTCTGGACTGAGTTAAAGCAGCAGTATCAAAGCCAGCAGCAGGATTATATGCAGCTGCAGCGTGAACACAGTGCCTTGCAAATCAGCTTAAAAGAAAAACAGCAGCATTTCGCCGAGCAACAGGCTTTGTTACAACAGAGCAAGCAGCAACTCAGCCTTGAGTTCCAGCAGCTGGCGCAGCAAATTTTTGAAGAAAAATCGAGCCGTTTCCAGGCCTCGAATCAGGAAGCCTTAAATAGCCTGCTCAATCCGTTCCGTTTGCAACTGGATGCCTTTAAAAGCAAAGTCGAAGATATTCACCTTAAAGACAGCCAGCAACAAGCGCTTCTGAATCACGAACTGCAGCATTTAAAACTATTAAATCAACAGATCACCGAAGAAGCCCATCAGCTGGCAGTGGCCTTAAAAGGTCAGAAAAAAACTCAGGGCAACTGGGGCGAACTGGTGCTGGAAAATGTGCTGGAGCGTTCCGGTTTAAGAGCGGGGCAGGATTACCAGCGCGAGTTTTCGGTCACCCAGGAAGATGGCAATAAACTAAGGCCTGATTTAGTAGTGTTTTTGCCGCAGGGTAAACATTTGATTATTGACGCTAAAGTGTCGTTAAACGCTTACAGCCGTTATATCAATTCGGAAGACGAGCTCGATCGTAAACTGGCGCTGCAGGAACATGTCGCTTCCATGGCGGCCCGTATTAAAGAGTTGTCAGACCGCAATTACCATAAATTACCAGGCCTGAATTCTCCGGATCTGGTGTTTATGTTTGTGCCTATTGAATCGGCTTTTGTCGAAGCCTTAAAGGCCGATGAAAGCTTATTCCAGCAAGCGCTGAATCAAAATGTTCTGGTGGCCACACCCACCACCTTACTCACCAGCCTGAACATAGTGCGGCAGTTATGGCGTTACGAAGAGCAGCATAAACACACAGCTGAACTGGCCAAACGCGCAGATGCGGTGTTTAACAAACTGCGCACCTTTTTGACCACTTTTTTACGGGTGAAAGAAAGCTTAAATAAAGCACAGGAAGCTTATGAAACCGCCGAAAGCCAGCTGTATAAGGGCAGGGCGAATCTGGTCAAACAGGTCAATGAATTTAAAGATTTAACTCCGGCGATACAGGCGGAACTGCCGGAGTATTTTGTTGAAAAGTCACAGATTGAGTTTGACTCCGAACCTTTACCGGAGACAAAAACTCCGTCGGCGCCATAAAGCACTAGGGAGCGATGCGCTGTCAGGTTTATACTAACGGCCTTTTTTTGATTGCAGAGAATTTCAGTGAGTACTTCAGATTTCAGCGCCTTTATTCAACTTCTTCGGCAAAAGCTTGAACACAACAGCTGGCAAAAGCTGCTGTTAAGCAGTTATCAGGGCGAAGACAGCACGCTGGTGCGGATTGAAGTGCGGCCTGTGGTATTAAAAGAAATCCCGCATTTAAGTTTTTTATACCGGCATAAAACCCGGGATATCACCAAAAACTTTGTGGTAACTGAAGGACTTACGCTGATTCAAAAGCTGCTGGGAACCGAATTTAAAGCCGCTCATTTCACGGCTTTGGATAGCGAAACACAGTTAAGTGTCAGCAAAAAAGGCAAAGTATTAAGCAGCACTAAAGCTATTAAGCAAACAGCTGGAAGCGGCGCAGTCTTAACGCATGATAAAGAAAAACAGCGTTTCCTGACCTTAGACCGGCCTTTTTTACAGCAGCTTGGTGTGACGGATGCTAACCATAAGCTGGTGCCTGCCATGTCGCGTAAATGGAAGCAAATCAATAAGTTTGTTGAAGTATTCGACCGGGCCTTAAGCCAAACCGGCTTAAAGCAAAAGCCTCAAGTACATATCGCCGACTTTGGCTCGGGCAAAGCTTATCTGACTTTTGCGGTGCATGACTATCTGACACATCAGTTGGGGCTCAATGCCAAAGTGACAGGAGTCGAGCTGCGCCAGGAGTTGGTGGATTTATGTAATGGAGTGGCCTGTGACCTGAACTTAAAGGGCATCGGCTTTGAGCAGGGCGATGTCAAACATTTTCAGGCCAAAGGCATAGACGTGATGATAGCCTTGCACGCCTGCGATATTGCCACGGATTACGCTATTCATATGGGCATTCGCACCGGCGCTTCGATGATTATGTGTTCACCTTGTTGCCATAAACAGCTAAGACCGCAACTGATCAGCCCGCCACTGTTACAACCTATGCTTAAACACGGTATTCATGCCGGTGAGCAAGCCGAAATGCTCACCGACAGCTTACGCGCCTTGCTGCTGGAAGCTTATGGCTACGACACTCAGGTGTTTGAATTTATCTCGCTGGAACACACCAGCAAAAATAAAATGATCCTGGCGGTCAAAAGCCAAAAGCCAAAAAACCGCGAACAAATTCTGGCCCAGGTGCAACAAATCAAAAGCTTCTACGGTATACAGCAGCATTGTCTGGAAGAGTTATTGCTGCAGTCTGAATGAGTTCAGGTTATGGAATGAAAGTTGAACCCTGATTTAAACGGCGCGGTCAACTACAACGCAGACTCGCCGTAGATACTTCCCTGTAGGCTCCTGTTCGGCATCCCTGCCTCACAGGGTCTGCTAACGTAGTTGTCCGGCCGTTTCTTGAGATCGTCTCTATCGTCACTTTGTGCCAATTGCAGGCATTCGGCGTTGTGGTAAATGCCTATTCATCGCTCCCTTTATTAGCCCAAACCACTGGATCAATTACCAAGTATCCAGCTTGAGTAAATTCAAGAACAGCTAGCGCACTGTCTGTATAAATTTTGTCGGATTCAAATTTACTGATTTCAGAAAAACCTGTTGAAATAGAGGTACATCAGAGTTATTTTTGTATGAGTAAAAATCATGAAAGAAGGCGGATAAATGTTCGACTTGCGGGCACAGAACCTTCTATTAAATCGTTAAGTGGCCCATGAATAAGCGGCAGATTGTCACATTAATGCATAAGCTCCATTACAGAGATGTGGATACCTCGGATGGATATGAGCATCTGATGGTAGATGGGAAATTTGAACTATCTAAGTTCGAACGGTTTGTTTATAGATACATAAACGAACCAAATATGGTGTTTTATGCCAATTCTCAATTGGCTGGGGTCGGAGATATTCAAGATGCATTTGAATTTACGAGAACAAACATGGCAGAAAATCGTATTCGTATAGCCAGCAATGATTTTCAGGCAAAAATTATTATCGAACCGATCGGAGTAGGCATCGGCCACTTAACAAGTCAAAGCACTCAGACGCCGACAAGCGGCGCTGATGTTTGAAGCGTTATATGTCAAACGAGACAGTCAGTTGAAGCAGTTAAGTAAATAGCAGTCCGCACATCTTGCAGTCGTTAAAACTGCGATTTTATATGTGAGAAATGAACTGTATCGTGTTGATGAGAATAGCAAAGTTGGAGTTCTCGCTGATTTACTCGATGCTATTCATAATACCCCTGAGTTTGTTGATAAAATGTTTTGTTCATCTTCGGAGTACGTAAATATTTATTATGAATCTTTCGATAAAAAGTACCCAGATAGTATTTCGTTGGTCAGCACTTATTGTCAGGCTCTAAATGAAAACATATAACAAGCCTCGTCATTTGCAGCCTTCGGCTGCGGCGACGCTCACAAGTTCGCGCGCTTGCGCGGGTCGTTAGCTGCCAGTGGAGTGTCGGTGACTTTAAATGACTTAACTATAAATTTCTCTCATTTGGACAGAGATAATTTACTTGAAGATTGGGAGTGGCTTTTAAAAGGCGACTACTTGCCTATTCTGCTTTCAGCTTGCGGTGATGCTTTTGTTCAACATCTTTCTAATGGCGAAATTTGGTGGTTGGATAGTGCAGGTGCAGAGTTTTCAAAAGTAGCTGACTCACCTGAAGAATTTAACAAGCTACTCTCAGACAAAGAGTTTGTAATCGAGTACTTCGCCGTTCAAATGGTTGGAGATTTAATTCACTCAGGTAAAAAGCTCAACAACGGCCAAATTTATAGCCTTACGAAACCTTGGCTGCTTGGTGGTAAATATGAACTGTCTAATATTGAACCTACTGATATTGAGGTTCATTTCTCAATAACAGGTCAAATTGCAGAACAGGTAGCAAGTAATGGCAGCTAACAAGTTGCTTAATTTCGCTCCGGCCACAAACAGCGTGGTCTCCACTGGACTGCCTTCGCTGCGCTGCGGCAGCCCATTAGCAAAACGTTATATTTACTGATGGATCACTTTAACTTCTCAGCATCGGAGCATCAAAAAGCAGGTTGGTTGCTTGTCATGTTTGCATGTTGCTACTTCTTTGCGTTGTTTGCAGGTATGCAAAGCTCTGGAAATATAAACACCTATGACGGGGCTGGAAATAATTGCAATGCGCTTTCTGACAGTGAGCAGAAGGAATGCTATCGTGTTGAAAATAGCTCGTCACAACTTTACAGCGATCCTGTTTCGTTTCGTAAGGAGCTATTTTTTTTCGGTCAGTTGTTTTTTGTTGTTCAACTACTGATGCTGTCAGCGTTTAAAATAAATTGGCTACAGGCATTATTGGTGTTCGGGTTTAATGGCGCAGTTGTGTTATTTACTTCGGTTGGCCTATGGCTGTTTGTCATACTTGTGCCGCTTATATGCTTTTCGTTATTGCGTAACTATAGGCATTTAAGAACTTGGTTTTGGTAAATATAACAAGCGCCATCAAAAACGCGCCCGCTGGGCGCTCGACTCGCAACAAGTTGCTCGCGTTTGTTGCGGGCGTTAGGCCTTAAATGACCAGAAAACCTGCTTCATACAACTCACTAAGTTTTCCTGATTTTGAATTTGGTCATTTGTTGCCGCCGAAAATCACACCTAACAATGTAAATGATTCGGAGCTTAGAGAATGTTTGTCGGCAGCAATCTATTTGGCAAGTCAAATTCAGTCAGCAGAAGGCGCTCTTCATCTTCGAGATGAAAATATTCGAAGTCTTTATTTCCGTGCCGCCCTTGCAGAGTTAATGAGGGTTGAAGATATTACGAAAAAAATTGGTAAGCCACTGAAGTTCGATAAAACAGACAATCCCTTATTGCATACTGTGAAGCTAATGAGAAATTATCAGGTTCACATATCAGGCGTAACACTTGGTGCAGGTTTTGTATTAGTTGGCTTGGGTGGAGTTCATGGAGTATATGAGTCATATATTGTTAACAACCTTGATTCAAATGAGCTCAGAAAGCTAGATAGTGCTGCCAGCTATACAGACGATCAATTACAAGAGCTAATTTGCCTATTCAATGAGCATCAGCGAAGATTTGGGGTAGTTCAATTGTTATACAATACGTGCGTCTATGTTGGTAAATTGCTAGCGTCGGCCTAACAAGCACCTTAAACATGGCGGCCTGTGGCCGCTGGACTCGCAACAAGTTGCTCGCCGTTTAGGCGATAGTTAATGTCCGCTATTCGCTCTTAGCAGTCATAGTGTATTTAAAAGGGTGGGGCTTATAATCGGTCGAACCTCAAACTTAGGACACAAAAAAACCGACTAAAAGTCGGTTTTAAAGTTGGTTGCGGGAGCCGGATTTGAACCGACGACCTTCGGGTTATGAGCCCGACGAG
>CAMLSF010000048.1 GCA_946482615.1 uncultured Chromatiaceae bacterium
GTGTTTTGTTCGTGCTTTAATAACCAGTCTTTACGCTCTAAACCACCAGCGTAGCCCGTTAAAGTGCCATTGGCGCCTATCACTCTGTGGCAGGGCACAATAATGGTCAGTGGGTTACGGCCATTGGCCGCCCCTACGGCCCGCACTGCTTTGGGGTTATTCAGCGCCTGGGCTATATGGCTGTAACTGCGAAGCTCTGCAAAAGGGATTTTACTCAGTTGCTGCCAGACGGCTTGCTGAAATTCAGTGCCTTGAGCGGCCAGAGGTAAATCAAATTGCTGCAGGCTGCCTGCAAAATAAGCATCAAACTGAGCTTTGCACTCCAACAGCAGAGTGTCATTGCTCTGATCCGGCGCCTCGCTGTTGTCTCTGAATAACACCGACTCTATGCCCCTGGCATTGGCCGTCACCACCAAAGGCCCTAAAGGTGTGGCAAATTGCAGTTGTTTCATTCGGTTGTCTCCTTTAAAGCAGGACGGGATAAACTAAACCACAGCTGAAAAGTGGCGTAACTGCGCCAGGGCGCCAGCTGCTCTGGTGTGATATCACCATGACGTTTCAGGGCTTTTTGTACACCTAAATCACCGCCTAACCAGATATCCGGATCGGCAAGACCACGCATTTTGCTATAGGCCACAGTCCAGGGCCCTATGCCTTTAAGTTTGAGCCAGTCATCCGGTGTGCTTTCTGGCTCTGCGATCACTGTCGCCGCCAGCTGCTTTAAGGTGTCGCGTCTGGCTTGTGGCACTTTCAGCATCAGCAATTCGTTGTGGCTGATGGCTTGTGGCGTTGGAAACAGCTTTTTCTGTGGGTCATCAGGTAAAGGTTCTGCTAATTCAGCTAATAAACGATTCAGCTGAGTGCGCGCCCCCTGCACACTGACTTGCTGACCTAAAATAGCCCGCACTGCGGCCTCAAACGGACTCCATAAACCCGGTAAGCGCAAACCAGACTCCAGCTCGTCAGCAAATACTGGCGCGAGTTGTTGCTCTATCTGCGGCATATTGGCATCCAAATCAGCCAGTTGGCGTATACGTTGCAGCACAGACGTCAGCTCCTGCTGGCTGGGCCAATGCAGTTTGAGTAACATCAGGCCTTCTTTCAGCGGGCTTAATTCAAACCAGCCATGCACAACACCTTGTGCAGTAGGCCAGCTAAAAGTCCGGCCGTAGGCATCGCCACTGACCCATTCCATGCCGTCCAGCGTGCGCTGGCGCCAGAAATCCAGTTGGGCTTGCCAGTTCAGCGGTGGGCGGTAACTCAGTTGTAATTCAATCACAGAGGATAGTCCTGTTGCTTTTTTACGCCGGATTTGGCTTGGGCTGAGCAGCAGTTGCTGCTTAAAGGCGTCGTTAAAACGCCGGATGCTATGAAAACCACATAAAGCGGCGATCTGATGCACAGGCAAACTGCTTTGATGCAGCAACTGTTTGGCGAGCAACACTTGCTGGTACAAGGCATATTGTTTAGGCGCAACCCCTAAATGCTGCTGAAACAGCTTACGTAAATAACGTTCGCTAATGCCAAGACGAGACGCTAAAGCCGCCTGATCACCATGCACTAAAGCCCCTTCAGCAATCAGCTTTAATGCCCGCCTGACACTGGTTTCGACGCCCAGCCAGGCTGGTGATTGGGGGGCACTGTCGGGTCTGCAGCGTAAACAAGGCCGGTAACCTGCAGAGGCCGCAGCAGCGGCACAGGAAAAGTAAGTCACCTGATGTTCAGCCGGAGACTTAGCCGGACAAATAGTACGGCAATAAATACCAGTGCTTTTTACCGCGATAAAAAACAGGCCATCAAAACGGCTGTCACGCGATAAACGGGCTTGTTGGCAGACCACAGGATCAAGCATGGCACGGGCTCTTATGCATTCAATTAAACAGAGTGTACCTTGAGTAAAGGAAAAAAGCTGGCCGGATCCGGCACTGAAACGGACCTCTTTTTCCGCCGCTTTCACCGCAGATGCGATGCAGCCTGAGCACAGGCAGCTATAGTTTAATCACAAGTTTACTGCTGCATAACACTGTACCCCGACATTAATGTGAAGGAAGGCCGTATGGAACAACACCTTAATGCCCCGCCAATGACAGAGTCAGACGAAGACAGAGTGTTGTTTGCTGCTGATGCCGAAGTGACTGAAGAACAGCAGGCTAGCTGGACTGTGCTGATCGTGGATGATGAACCTGAAATCCATCAAATTACCTTAATGGCGCTGCGTGATTTTAGTTTTATGCAGCACAAACTTCAGTTTATCAGTGCTTACAGTGCCGCCGAAGCAAGGCATATCCTTGCGACCAACAAAGATATAGTGCTGATTTTACTGGATATAGTGATGGAAAGTGATGACGCAGGCCTGGTGCTGGTGCGTTATATCCGCGAACAACTGCAAAACCAGCTGGTGCGTATTATTTTGCGCACAGGTCAGCCGGGGCAAGCGCCTGAGCATCGTATCGTACTGGACTACGACATTAACGACTACCGCGCCAAAACCGAACTGACGGTGCAGCGTCTGACCACCAGTGTGGTGTCGGCATTACGATCTTATATCGCCATCAGGCAACTGGCTGATTTGAATGAACATCTGGAGCAACAAATAAAAACCAGAACAGAGCAGCTGCAAAGCACCAATCAGCAGTTACAGCATTCTCTGGCTGAACTGGAAGCGGGCGAAAAAGCCGGCAAACAAGTGCAGTTTAAAATGTTGCCCCCCGCCATTTTTAATTGCGGCGAGTACCAGTTCAGTCATGTGCTGTACCCGTCAGAATTTATGAGTGGTGACTTTGTTGATTACTTTAATGTGGATGAGCACAAAGTGGTGTTTTACATCGCTGATGTATCAGGCCATGGCGTGGCTTCGGCTTTTGTCACTGTGTACCTCAAACGTTTTATCAGCTCCAGGCTGGAGCGATATCAGCGCGACAATCTGGCTACTGTGGTGGACCCGGCCGCCGTATTAACCCAACTGAATAAAGAGCTGCTAAAAGATAAAATAGGTAAACATATAGCACTGTTTTATGCGGTGCTGGATGCACAAACCGCTGAATTAACTTACGCCAATGCCGGGGCATTTCCCTGGCCTATGCTGTTGCAACCACAGGAGCAACAGCAGCAACACTATCTGGAACTGAAAAGTACCCCTGTGGGGATGTTTGACTTTGCTAGTTACCACAATCAGCAGTTAGTCCTGCAGCACAACAGCAGTTTAGTCCTGTGTTCCGACGGTATTTTAGATTTGCTGCCGCAGCAAAACACTGAACAAAAACTGCAGTACTTATTGCAGCAAAGTTACCAGCACAGCGACATTGCCGATTTATTGCGGGCTTTAGCTATAGATCCGCAGCAGCGGTTACCGGACGATTTAACTATATTGAAGTTAACCCGACAGCACAGAGCTTAAGTGAGGACTTGATGACAGACCAAATTCTGTTCGCTTGTGTGGAGCAGTGCTGTTATTTCAAATTATCAGGCGAACTGCGTTACACCAATGCAACAGGTATGGACGATCTGCTCGACAGGCTTTTTAGTGCGAAAATTCAGTGCAGGCAACTGGTGGTGGATTTAAATGAAGCCAGTTTTATGGACAGCACTTATATTGGCTTGCTGGCAAGTTTAGCGCGTTATTGTCAGCAGCAAAGTTTGCCCAAACCTGTATTGTTTTGCACTGTACCGGCCGTAAATGAGCTGTTGTTCAGCCTTTGTCTGGAGCAAGCCTTTGATATAGTCCAGCAACCTACGCATCATGCGGTTGACCTTGGCAGTGTACAGGCTGTGCCTTACAGCGATCAGCAAAAAGGCCGGATGATACTGCATGCTCACGAAGCGCTGATTGCGCTGAATGAAAAAAACAAAACCCAGTTTCAGTCTGTGGTGGATCTACTAAAACAGCAGTTAGGCTGAGCAGCAACCTGAAGATCTGTGGCTATACTCAAAGCGCTTTTTTCTGCGAAAACCAACATCAAGGAGAAGATCATGTCCGAGGTTCAGGCTATTCCACCAGGTTGCGCCGCCGTATTGCCTTATCTGGTGATCAAAAATGCTGCCGCCGCATTCGACTTTTACCAAAAAGCTTTTGGTGCTGAAACCACACTACGAATGAATATGCCATCCGGCGCTGTGATGCATGCCGAAATGCGTATCGGCAACGCAATATTTATGTTCAGCGAACAAAGTGATGACTGGGGCACCAAAAGCCCGGATATGCTGGGCGCGAGCCCTGTCACACTGATGCTGTATGTGCCTGATGTTGATGCTTTTGTTGCACGAGCCGCAGCTGCAGGTGCCACTGTGACCATGCCGGTATCGGATCAATTCTGGGGCGATCGCAGCGGTTGTCTGCAAGACCCTTTTGGCCATAACTGGATGATTTCCACTCATATTGAAGATGTATCAGAAGAAGAAATGGCAAAACGTTCAGCGCAGATGTTTGGCCAATCTTGACCTGAAAATCCTGAGCTGAAAACCAGGGCGCCTTGCTGCGCCCTTTGCTTCTTCTGTCCTGCACTAAAGTACTACCGCCTTTTTTAGTTGTTCCTTCTATAGTTTTTTCACGCCAAAGCCTGCTGCTGTAGTTGAACTTGATCGTGACATTGATCATTCAGGGAAGAGGGGCTGCGTTGCTTCGGTGTTCAGCAAAACAATAAAGATAAGGAACAGACGACGTGAAAAAATACTTTTATCCTCTGGCGGCAGTATTGGCGCTGGGCCTCACTGCTGCGCCTGCCTGTGCTGGTAGCTGGCAACAAAATCTGGCTGTAGGCGGTTTTAACAAAGTGCATTTGTATACGCCGGATTCAGTCTCAGATATCGGCCAGGGCCGCGGGTTATTGCTGGTTTTGCATGGCTGTACTCAGTCAATAGATGCTTATTTAACAGCTAATCTGGCACAAGCTGCTGAGCAGTATGGTTTGGTGATTGCGGTACCGGATGCAATGAATAAAGCAGGTTTCGGCTGCTGGTCCTATTGGCAGGGCACCAGAAACCGCAGCAGCGGTGATTATAAAAATCTGATCAATCTGGCCACTGCATTAATGGCAAACCCCGGGTATCAGATTGATCCGAATCAGGTGTATATCGCAGGTTTGTCGTCAGGCGCCTCTTTTGCCCATACCACGGCTTGTATTGCACCCGATATTTTTGCTGGTGTAGGAGTCAGCGCCGGTCCAAGCATAGGCACCAGCTCCAATGGTGCTTTGGGGCCTTGTGAAACTGCAGATGTGGCGGCGCGCTGCAGCCAATACGCCGGCAGTTATGCCAGTCACTTCAGCAGCCAGATTGCATCCATTGCCCATGGCCGCAACGACACCACAGTGAATCTTTGTTACAACGAGCAAAATGCCAATGGTATGGCAGATTTATACAATGTCAGCCGGCTTGCAGGGGAAAAACTGATCAGTAACGGCATGGGCCGTACTGCAGATGAAAGGCTGTGGCAAAATGGTCGTGTGTCTATGTTATGGCTGAATAATGTTGATCACGCCTGGTCCGCTGGTCAGGGCGCCAGCGGCTCTTATATCAATAGCAACAGTATTAACTATGCCAGTTACCTCGGGCAATTTTTCCGTGACCATAATCAGAGGGTAAACCGCAACAGCGCGCCAGAATTAACCAGTATCAATGTCAGTCAAAGCGCTAATCAGATCAGTGTCAGTGGTATTGCTACAGATATGGATGCCGATGCCATCAGTATCAGCGCCAGTTTTACCAACAGTCTGGATCAGGCTGTGACTGTCAATGCGACGCCCAACACTTCAGGTCATTTCAGCCTGATCAGTCCGGTGTTAAGCAATGACTGGTATCAAATCGCAGTCACGGCCACTGACAGTGGGGGGTTGCTCAGTACCCCTTACAGCGCCTCAGTGTTGGTTGGGCCACCACCGCCAGCCACAGCACCAGAGCTCAGTGATCTTACTGTCAGTGTTGAGGGCCAATGTGCCACAGTCACAGGCCGGGTCTTTGATTTGAACCGTGATTTAGCCTCAGTCAGTGTCGAATTTAGTACTGGCACTGTGACTGCAACTCAAAACGGAGAGCTGTTTAGTGCACAGCGTTGTGGTTTAGCCGGAGGAAACCAGACGGCTTTAGTTACGGCAACAGATGCAGGAGGTTTATTAAGTTCTGAATCGCTCAGCTTCAGCATAGACGCGGGACAAAACGCCACGCTGGACCAGCATATCACTGCAGGACGTCTGGATTACACCAACTATGCCAACTGTTATCTGGAATACGGCACCGCCAGTTTTATACTGCGTGAGCAACTGCTGACAGGCAATCAATGCCGCTGGCAGGATAATGATGGCAGTTGTGTTGGCCCAACTCAAAACTGCAGCGGAGCAGGGGATGACGGTGGTGATCCAGCACCGGAACCAACAGATTGTGTGCAGTTCAGCACCAATAACTACAGCCACAAACTGGCAGGCCGCGCCTACAGCACAGGCAATATTTATACCCCAAATTACTTTGCTACAGGCAGTAATACCGCATTGGCAGGTTCCACCTGGGGAGTCAGTACCTTGTCCTCCAGCAGCAGCGGGTACTGGCAACTGGGGGCTTGTCCGCAGTAGTTGGGTAGTTTGTTTTTTCGAGCATCGGACAAGATGGCACCTGAGCTGGATGTATTTTGCTCAGGTGTCATTGTTAAGAATGCAATTAATGCTGAAGTAGCAGTTACAGCGTGGCCGCTGCTGCTATCAACCAAAATAAGGCTCACACCTTCAAGTCAATCTGCTGCAATAAGCCGACATCTTTATCTTCGGTGATAAAAACCGAGCTGCGTTCCAGCCTGCCTTGTATCTCGTTGTTGTGTCTTAAGTTAAAAGGTGTGGCCACTGATTCAACACTCAGGGCCATCACGCCCATATCTTTTAAGCTGTATAAGCCTTTTTCTTCAGGGCGCCATAACCATAAACTTTGCCAGATCGGATCCTGTTGATCGATCAGGCCGTTTTGATCGTCATCATAACTGGCCAGTTCGGCAAAACCCTGACCTGTAGTGGGACCAAACAATTCCCGGCCTGAATCCACAGCGCCATTGTTATTGCTGTCTTTGGCCAGATAATATTGGCCTTGTGCCAGTTGCTGAATAGATTTGGCGTTGTCGGTCAGATTAAACACTGAATTTTGGCCGCTCAGTTCCACAGGACGGCCATTAAAGCTCATCACTAAAGGGTCTTTCATCGGCTGTTCTGTGCGTTCGCTATAGCTGAATTCTTCGTAGCTCATGGCAAATTGCATTGACCAGCTAAAGCTGCTGCCATCCTCTAAAGCCACTGAACCGGAAAAGTCAGCGCTGACGGCCTCATAACGGTAAGACCATTCACGGATAGTGACCCCTGTCGCATTCAGGTTTTGTGGTTGCTCTGGTAAAGCGCCGTTATCTGAGCCTTTTAAAGCGCGGTTTAATTCCTCCGGATCGACCCAGCCTTGCAACTCTTCCCCTGTCAGCTGTTCCAGTAAACGTTTGATGGTACCAATGGAATAGACGGCGTTAAATAAACCCTCGTCACTGCCGCTGTCAGTCGCCGGATCAGTGGAGGCTGCTGCCATAGTTCCGGTTGAACTACCATTAGCCGAAGGTAGCGCAGAAGTCTGAGTTAAACTTCTGTTATCCTTTGTTACAGTTGAGTTGTCGTTTCGCTCTGGACTCACAGTGCGGCCAGCATACAATAGCTGCTGACTGCTGGAGTTCTGTTGTTGCTTGATGTTGAGGATGTGCATACTAGCTCCCTCTCTGACTTGGGCTTAACGACTGTATCGGTCAAAATTGTACAAACTTTAACCAGGATCTTTATTATGTTAGAACATTTTTTTCGTCAGTTGACGACAGATCCAGACAGCATCAGCTTTTCGCAAAGCATAGAGTTGATAGAAAGCCTATACAACTTTAGCGAAACAGCCTTTCGTAATGGCGATAAGCACAATGCAGCAGGGGAGAATAACGGTTCCTGTAAGATATTTGCTTTTGCTTTATTACACCGTTTGTCTGAGCCACAGACCCTGCAAATGTTTGGCGATTATTACCGTCAGGATGTGTTGTTAAGTCCGGCAGGTGCCGATCACGCCAATATCCGGCAGTTTATGCAATATGGCTGGGATGGTATTGAGTTTGCTGGTCAGGCATTGAGCCCAAAATCTGCTTAGGCAGATTGGGCTTGTGGCAGGTTGCAAATACGATTGATGGTGGCCTGAATTTTTTGTGGCGTAAAAGGTTTGGCCATAAAACCGCTGGCTCCACCTTCGACACTACGTTTCACATTTTCCACTGTGCTGTGTGCTGACATAATCACCACATGGCACTTCGGATCTAAGGCTTTAATGCGGGTTAACAGCTCGTGGCCATTACTGTCCGGTAGTTCAATATCCAAAAAAATTACATCAGGGTGCTCAGTGCTGATGGCCATTAAGGCTTGTTGGCCTGTGCTGGCTTCCGCTACTTTTTCAGCGCCCATAATGCGTAAATTTTGGTGTAAGAAATAACGAACCGAACTGACGTCATCGACGATCAGAATGGAAGATTGATCTATAGTCATGCGCAACATCCTTGCTTAGAGCATTCACCTGGCTTAAGCATGTCGTGATCCCGTCAAAAGTGCAATAAATAAACGATATTATTGCTAAAAACAGGGACTAAGAGCGTAACTGGCTGGGTAATAATCCGGTCCAGCGTTTAAAAGCGCGGCGGAAGTTATGTTCGTCAGAGTAGCCTAGCCGGTTGGCCAGTTCTTTATTCGACATGCCTTGGAGCAATAAAGCGTGCTGAGCAGCACAGGCTTTGACCTGATCCTGCAGCTGTTGGTAGCTGGTGTGGTGTTGTGCTAATACACGTTTAAAGCTGCTTAAACTGAAGCCCCAATGCCGTGCTGCTGCTTCCTGGGAAGGGGCATGGCGCAAGGTGGTAAAAAGCCACTGTTCCAGTTGTTCGGTAAAGCTCACTTTTTCTGGCAGAGACTGTTGTAAATACAGGCACCAGTTCTGTTGTTGTTGCCAAAGTTGTGGATCTGCATCGGCAAAAGACTGTTTTAACAGTGCCATAGGCAAGGATAAAGCGTTTTGTAAGCCAACCTCAGGTGTCAGTTGCCATTGATGCTGATACAACCAACAAGTTTCATGATCCGGAGCTGTGGTACTGATACTTAATCCTGAAGTATCGCCCAGTTGTTGTTTCACTAAGCCCAGTACGTAGTGAAGCATCAGTTGCTCAATAAAAGCCTGTTGTTTTCCTGAACTAAAAGAAGGCCTTAACACCAGGCGTAACTTACCCTGTACCCGCTGGATGCGTATATAAACCATAGGCAAGAGTTGTGCACGGTAACGGTAAAAACTCAACAGGGCCTGCTGCAGGTTCGCACTGTATCTGAGCATCAACAGTAAAGGCGAGTGATTATGAGATAACCAGCTTTGTGCTGTTAAATAGGCCAGCTCAGGCCCTGGCAAAGCTTTCTGGCAATTGCTGACAAGCTGAAGATACTGCGCAGGACTGATTTTAGTGGTGGCTTTGCGTAAGTCCTGTTCAAATAACTTCGAACCTTTAAGCAGGGTATCGAAGGCAAAACCGCGGCGCTGGCATAATAAAATCATATCCAAAGCTGTGGCACTGAGTAACAGTGCTTTGTCATCAAAGGCCAACAGCGCCTTGCTCACACCAGGCTCCAGTGGTTTTGCTGCTGTTTTTGCTTTTGCAATTGTTGCCACAGCTGGGATAACAAGCGCTGGGGTTTGGTCAACTGCTGTGCCGCTGTGATTTCAGTGATAGTCCAGTGCAACCTGGCAGGTAAATACAGACTGAGTTCTCGGACGGCATTTTGCAATAAGCTTTGGGCTATGGCTTTATTGCTTTGTGGCATCAGAATGACAAATTTGTCGCCACTGTAACGACAGACTAAGTCGCCGGATCTGAATTGCACCAGTGTCAGCTCACTCAACTGTTGTAACAATAAATCGGCCGCCGCCATACCTTGTTCTCTGTTAAAGCGGGCAAACTGGCTGATATCCAGCAAAGCCAGACAAAAAGGCTGCTGGTGCTGTTGTTGTAATTCCAGTTCACGTTTAAGCACGGCCAGCAGATAGTCGGGTTTATACAGTTTGGTTAAAGGGTCAAGTAACTGGTAGTGGCGTAAATGCAGCTCACGGCTGGCCAATTGCTGATTAATAAAACGCTGCTCTTTATGCCAGCCAATCAGGCCTAAAGTTAAAATCAGCATCCCCACGGGGGCGGGAATGGATTCAAGCCAGCTTAATAATCTGTGACTATCCGGGTATTGGAAAAATTCGTCCAGTAAGTTCAGCTGATAAGACAACACCAGCAATAAAGATCCGACATAAAGGCCGTTGGTAACAGGGCCTGCCGGTCTGCTGTAGAGCACCAGCAATAACCAGGCGATAACGACAACTAAGCTGCTGCCTTCGCCTAATATATCCATCCAGTCTATCTCTGCTGCTGTTTTTAGCTCGCCATAATTGACTGCCAGCAAAATACAGAGCACAAATAGCAAGAGTGTCAGAGAGAGTTTGGCCGGATGCTGAGAGCTGAATCCCATAAAAGTGTCCGCAAAAAATAACCTGAGCTGTCAGTCTGAGCTTTGCAGATGACAATTCCATGACAGAAATTTGTCTGATGGAGCCAAGCAGACCCCGGGTCAGGTTAGCTCAGGCACTCAGGCTTTAACACGCTGAGTTGTCACAAAACCGCCGCAGAATAAATCCCCATTCACATCACAGTTTTAATTTACTCAGGAATTGGGGTTTTCTTTTATGCAAACACAGACGGTACAAACAAGGAAACAATTTCGTCGCGCTTTATTGGCCAGCAGCATCAGCCTGATTTGTGCCTCCGTATTATCAGTGCAAGCCGCTGAATTAACAGGCCGGGTGGTGGATAGCCGTCAGGTGTTGTTGTCTGGTGTGCAGGTTAGTATTCCGGCGTTAAAAATCAGTAAGGTGACAGGCCATGACGGCCGTTTTGTGTTTTCCAATTTACCTGAAGGTCAGTACCAGCTGCAGTTTAGTTATGCCGGTGTGCCACAGCAAAAATCTGAGGTCAGCTTAACGTCCAATCAGTCGCTGGGTGATATTACCCTGGCCAAAGTGGAATCCGGTATCGAAAAACTGGAAGTGCAGGGCCAACTGGCATCCGCAGGTAAGGCTTTAAGTCAGCAACGTTTTGCCAGTGGTATTGTCAGTGTGGCCACCACGGATGAGCTGGGGCAGTTTCCGGATAAAAACGTCAGTGAATCCTTAGCCCGTTTAGCGGGTTTGTCGGTAGAGCCGGATCAGGGCGAAGGCCGTTTTATCCGGGTGCGGGGTTTAGCACCGGATTACAATACAGTGACCTACAACGGCACTCAGCTGGCAGCGCCAGAATCAGGCCGTCGTGCTGTGGCTTTGGATGTGATCCCCTCGGATTTATTGTCCTCAGTTGAAGTGACCAAAACCATAGCGCCTGAACAAGCTGCAGGTTCGTTAGGCGGTACTGTGGATATCAAAAGTATCTCGGCTTTTGACCGCAGCACAGACTTCTATACCTTCAGTGCAGAAGGCAGCTATAACCAGCAACAAAGCGAAACCAGTCCAAAACTATCAGGTTTATACAGCAGCATTTTTGATATTGCAGGGGATAAAGACGCTTTAGGTGTGGCTTTATCTGCCAGTTATGCTGACCGTAAATTTGGTTCAGACAACGTCGAAACGGGCGGAAACTGGGATATTGAAGAACAAGCTCTGGAAGAGTTTGAGCAGCGTCAGTATCAAATCAGCCGCAAACGTATGGGCTTAGCGCTGAATGTAGATTACCGCCCTGAAGGCGACACCGACTATTACCTGCGGACTTTGTACAGCAAATTTACTGACGATGAAGTACGTCAGGGGTTACTGACTGAATTTGAAGAAGCAGTACAGGCTGGTACTGATTCAGCAGGTGAGCTGGTGCGGGGTATTAAAGCCCGTGAAGAAACTCAGACCATCAGCGCTTTTGTGCTGGGGATGGAGCAAAAACTTGCTGAATGGCAATGGAAAGCCGAAGTGGGGGCCAGCAAAGCCGATGAAAAAACACCTTTTAGTCTGGCAGATGGTCAGTTTAAGCAGGAGTTTGACGAAGGTTTAAGTTTCAGTGGCACGGATAAACTGCAGTTACTGGCACCAGAATCGGCGTACAGCGCAGCAGACTACGAGCTGGATGAAGTGGAAGTGGCGGATACCTTCACTGAAGAGAAAGAGAAAAACGCCAAATTTGATTTAAGCCGCGAATTGCTGCAAAGCTGGGGCGCGCTGGAACTCAAAGCTGGTGTGAAATGGAGTGACAGAAGCAAAACAGCAGATGAAAGCCTGTGGTTGTATGAAGATTTAGAAGAGGCGGGCCTGACAAAATTAACCCTGGCTGATTACCCTATGGGCAATGCAGATTACGGCTTGGGCCGGTTCGGACCTGCCATTAATCCTGGTCTGTTATTGTCAGAGCTCAGCACTTTAGATAGAGATGATTATCTGGACCCGGTCGAATCGCAAATTAACGATTTCCGCGTCGATGAAGAAATTAAAGCCGCTTATTTGCAAGGCAACTGGCAAGGCGAAAACTGGCAGGTGATAGCTGGTAGCCGTTTTGAGCACGACCAACGCGACGCTGTGGGCAGCAAATACGATGCGACGACTGAAGAATTCAGCGCAGAAGTCTATAGCGGCTCTGAATCTCACTGGTTACCAGCTCTGATCAGCCGTTACAGTCTGTCGGATCAAACCCAGGTTCGGGCTGCTGTCACCAGTTCTTTAGTGCGGCCAAGTTTTGCTCAACTGGCACCGGCTTTTGTGCTGGAAGAAGATGATGGTGATATTGAAGCCAGCTTTGGTAATCCGGCGCTTGAGGCTTTAACCTCCACCAATCTGGATTTAGGTGTGGAGTATTACCCGGACAAGCTGGGCGTGATGTCGGCCATGCTGTTTTATAAAGACATTAAACACTTTATCTATGCCACAGACTTAGCGGGTCAGGGTGAATACGAAGACTTTAATCACGCCGAAACTTTTATCAATGGCGATGATGCGTCCTTGTATGGTCTGGAGCTGAATTATGTGCAGCAATTGCAAGGAGTCAGCGAGTTTTGGGATCACTGGTTAGTCTCAGCCAACTTAACCTTAAGCCGCTCTGATGCGCAAATCAGCTGGTTTGATGATGGTGAGTTGTTGACCCGTGATATAGATTTACCCAGTCAGTCGGACAAAACCGCCAATATGGCCGTTGGTTATGAAGACAATAGCTGGAGCTTACGTTTAGCCGCCAATTATAAGTCGGAGTATCTGGTGGAAGTCAGTGAGTTTGACGATCCGGCTTATGACTTATTCAGCGACAGCCAACTGCAATGGGATTTCAGCGCTAAATGGAAAATCGACCCGGCTGTGCAGTTGTACTTTAATGCCGTGAACTTAACAGATGAGCCTTATTACAACTACACAGGCAGCCGCGCCTTTAATGCTCAGTATGAGGAATATGGCCGTACTTTTGCTGTTGGTATTCAGTTAACCAACTGGTAAGGATGGCGCATGAATAAGAAATCGTATGAAAACCTGAGGGGGCCAGTTGCTGGCCTGCTGCTGGTGTTCAGCTGTATGGCCAGTGCCAGCAATACTTCAGTGCCTGAAGGCAAAAACCGTTATCAGGCCAGCAGCTTTGCCGATCGTATAGTCTTGTTACCTGCAACAGATGCCGCCAGCAGTCAGGCGGTGGGGTGGCGCAGTAACATAGCGCAAAGCCAGTTGCAATGGGCCAAAGCTATTGATGGTCCGGCGCTGGAGCTTGGTGCCAAAACCCTGGATGTGAAAGGTACTTTGGTACAAACCGACAATGGCCCGGCTTATTTTTATAAAGCCCTGATGTCGGGCTTACAAAGCGATAGCTTGTACGCCTACAGAGTCAAAGGTGAAGGCAACTGGAGTGAGTGGCTGCAATTTCGCACCGCCAAGCCTGAGTTTGAGCCTTTTAGTCTGCTGTATTTTGGTGATGCACAAAATAACTTAAAAGCGCATTTCTCACGGCTGGTACGCAGTGCTCAGCAGCAGGTGCCTCAGGCTAAACTGATGCTGCATGCAGGGGATCTGGTTAATTCCCGTTACGGTATTTTGGATCACGAATGGGGGGAGTGGTTTGATGCGATTGGCTGGGTGGGTGCTATGACACCGCAGCTGATTGCTGCCGGTAACCATGAATACCTGAAAAGCGAAAATGCCAAAGGTGAAGAACGTCGTGTGCTGGCTGCGCAATTTACCGCGCAGTTTCAGAGCCTGAACAATGGGCCGGCGTCTTTGCAGGACACAGTGTTTTACCACGATTATCAGGGCGTACGCTTTATTGTGCTGAACTCCACTGCGGCAGTGGAAGATGAAAGTCTGGCTAAAGTGCAGGCCAACTGGTTAAAGCAGGTGCTTTCGAATAATCCGAACCGCTGGACTATCGCCATCTATCATCATCCGATGTTTTCAGTGTCTTTAGGCCGGGATAACCCGAGATTACGCCAGTACTGGCAGCCATTATTTGATCAGTACAAAGTCGATCTGGTGTTGCAGGGACATGACCATGTCTATGGCCGTTATCAGCCTGAGAACAAAGGCCCGGTGTATATGGTGTCAGTGGCTGGTCCAAAAATGTACCTGGTATCGAAAGAAGCACGCGCCAACATGGCTCAGGTCGGCGAAGATACCCAGTTATTTCAGCAGCTGGATATCAGCGAAAACCAGCTCACAGTAAAAGCCATCACAGTGACAGGCCGCTTATACGACAGCTTTACCTTAAAACGCCAGACTGATGGTTCAAACCTGTTGCAACAGCATTTTAAAGCCAAAGTGGCCAGCTGCAGCAATAACCGCATCAGCGACAACAAATGCTGGCAAGGTACAGAATTCAGCGCTGCACAGAGCGCTTCGGAGAACAAATGAACTACTCTTTTATCGCCACTTTAGTGTCAGCAAGCATGCTGCTGGCTTGTCAGGCGCAAGGCCAAAATACCCATACAGAGTCAACAGCTGTCTATGCGCAATTAAATACCACAGCAGGGCAGTTTCAAAGCTCTGCCACAGCCTTAGTCTGGCAAGATGGCCAAGGTGCTGTGCTCCAGCAATGGCCCGGCGTATTTCGCCGTTTAAAAGCTTTGCCTCAAACCGATGGCTCAGTGTTATTGGCCGCTATTGAAACAGAACGTAATCAGCTGCATTGGTGGCAATTGAAAGGCAACACAGTACAGCGCTCTGGCAAGCAGTTGGTTAGCCAACTGGTGGTGGACGATTTATGCTGGTATCAAAGTGCAGAGAACAAACAACTTAGCCTGTTTTTAATAGGCGACAGAGGTTTGGGTGAGCAGTGGTTACTGGCGCAGGACTCCAGCTTTTTAGCTGCACCTTTATCTATTCGTAATTTAAACCTGCCCACAGATGCTACAGCCTGTGCTGTGGATCAGCACAAGGGCATTTTGTATCTGGCTGAAGGCGGCACAGCGCTTTGGTCTTATAATGCCGAAGTGGAAGCCGACGAAGGCCGGAAATTGATTGATGTGCAGGCGCCTTTAGGCAAACTTAGTGGTGAAGTCAAAGCGCTGGAATTGACAGCAAATAACACTTTGCTGGCCTTGCAGGAAGAACCAGCTGTGCTGCAAAGTTATCAGACTCAGGGGGATCTGTTGGTCTGGCAACAAAGTAAAGCCATTACAGCGCTGGAGTCGGCCGAGCAGTTGGGCCTTGCCTCTGGTGTGCTTTCTGTGATCAGTGAAGATGGCCGGTATACGCAATTAAAAGATAAAGCCTATCAGGCGCAAGCGGCCGTCTTGCCAGAGCGTTCCACTTTGCCGATGCAGCAACTAAGCCCAACCCTGGAAACCGTGGCTGTCAGTTACAGAGGGGATGCTATAGACGACCCGGCGGTGTGGCAGAACGCCAGAAATCCTGACCAGAGTCGTATTTTAGCCACAGACAAAAGGGCCGGAGTGGCTGTTTACGACATGCAAGGCAAGCAGCTGCAGTTTTTAAATGTAGGCCGGGTCAACAATATCGACTTACGTTATGGACTTGAATATCAGGGCAAAAAACAGGATATAGCGGCTGCGACTTTAAGAGCAGATAATTCGGTGCAGCTTTTTGCTATAGATGCACAAGGCGTGGTGAAAACAGCCCTGAAGTTTGCCACACCTTTTACTGATATTTATGGTTTGTGTTTGTATCAGTCCAAACGCAGTGGTCAGACTTATGTGTTTGCCAATGACAAAGATGGCACTGTGCTGCAGTACCAGATCAGCTCTAATGGCCGGGACTGGAAAGCTAAAGAAGTACGACGCTTAAAAGTACCAAGTCAGCCTGAAGGTTGTGTCGCTGATGATCAGAATGACCTGCTGTTTTTGGGCGAAGAAGACGTAGGCATCTGGCGTTTTGCTGCCGATGCCAAAGCCGACCCTAAAGGTGAACTGGTGATCAAAGCCGATGGCGAGGTACTGGTGGCTGATGTGGAAGGTTTAGCTTTGTTGCCGGAGCGGGATGGAAAACCAGCCTATTTATTAGCCTCCAGTCAGGGCAATGACAGTTATGTGTTGTTTCAAACCACTAGGCCATATAAGGCTGTAGCCCGTTTTCGTATCCGCTTAAATGCAGAGCTTGGCATAGATGGCAGCTCAGAAACTGATGGTCTGGAGCTGACAACTTTGTCCCTGGGCAAAGGTTTTGAACAAGGTGCTGTGATAGTGCAGGACGGCCGCAACAGGATGCCGGAGCAAGGGCAAAACTTAAAGCTGGTGCCATTGCAGCAACTGCTGGATTTAATTCCCGCAGAGTAAATTTCAGTGATCTGACAAAAATCAAAAGGCCGGTGCTTTAAAACACCGGCCTTTTCACACGTCCTGCCAAAATAAAAACTAAAAATTCAAAATTAACATTTACCTTTTTTCGCCTGGCCTGGCGGACAATGTTTACCGTGGCCCTGACCTTCGACTATCACACCAGGCACTATCACTTTAGGTGGCTCAACAGTGACACTTGGTCCTCTGACAGCACAGCCTGTTAAGCCTGACATCAGCACTACAGCAACAGTTAAAGCTGAATAAACACGCATTTTTTTCCCTTTTATTTAAACTTACCTTTTTAGCTTAGTGCTAATTTCGATAATTGTACAACTCAGGACCCGGCTTGGATCAGTCGTGATGGTGATAATGCCGTTTATGTTTTTTGTGCTTTTTATGGTAGTGCCTGTCCTGATAATAATGGCGCTCTTCAACCACTATTACCTCAGGTCTTGGCTCCACTATCACAGCTGGTCCGTAATAAGCCGGCGGCTCTACCCAGACTGTTGGGCCACGCACCGCACAACCTGTCAATGTCAGCAGTGCGGCAACACTTGTAGTTATCAACAATGCTTTTTTCATCATAAGCTCCGTCTGTTAATCTGACAGGTAGTAGTCGACTGTCGCTACCACTCTGACTTTTTTGATATAAGGCGTATTACTGTCACGGTCGGTAATACTGAATTGGCCCTGACTGGCCGATTTAATTTTGCCCAGTTTACTGTCCGAATCGGCGGCAAACTTAGTCGCAACCTCACGGGCGTTACGGGTCGCTTCTTCAATCATGTCGGGTTTTAATTCGTTTAAACCACTGAAGATAAATTCGGGTTTACTGTCATAATCCTGACCCGCTATGGCGATACCGGTTTTACTTAATTCTAATAACTTCGCCATGGCCTGGTGCACTAAATCGACATTGCTGCTGTACACAGTCACTGTAGAGCTGGCGGTATACCGCATCTGATTGGCATTGGGGTCGTAATAACCCGCCTGACGATCAACAATTTGTGGCACTGCGACAGAGATTTCTTTTTGGCTAAAGCCCTGCAACTTTAAAAACGCCTGAATTTGCTCGTTTTTACGCTCAACATTAGCAACCAATGTGGTCAGGTTATTGTCGACATCGTTAAATTTGATCGGCCAAATCACAGTGTCTGCGGCCACTTCACGCTCCGACAAACCTTTGACCTGAACCACACGTTCCATCCCCCTGAATTCAATCAGGCTGTTGGCTAAGATGGCGCTACCAGCAACCATACCAGCGGCTAATACTGCGGCTGCAACCCAAGAGCGGGACTGTTGCATAAAAACTCCTAAGATTTAATTAAGTTCAGTGTATGCAGAGTAGCTGAATGGCTGATTAATAGTCTGAGCCCTTGGGGATAGACAATAAAAACAAACTGGTGCCTTTGAGTCCGGCCCTTTATGATGGATGCCCAGACTTCTATTTAACACGGTTTTTTTTATGCAAATTGAACAAAGCCAGGTCACTTTAACTACGCCAACAGGGCCTATGCTGGTGTATCAATATCAGCCGCTGGCTGCAGCCACTACAGGCAAAACTTATGCTGCTATTTTGTTTTATTCAGAAATTTTCCAGCAAACTGCACCTATAGCCCGCAGCGCCGCTATGCTCGCCAGTCATGGCTTTGTGGTGCTGGTGCCTGAGATTTTTCATGAGTTAAATCCGCTGGGCACTGTGCTGGCGTATGACGATGCCGGCAAAGACAAAGGCAATCAGGACAAATGGACTAAACCGCTGGAAAGCTACGATAGCGACAATCAGGCCATGCTGGATTATTTAAAAACCTTGTCCTACGTCCGGCCTGAAGTGGGGGCTATGGGCGTTTGTATTGGCGGCCATCTGGCGTTTCGGGCCGCACTCAATCCGGCCATTAAAGCGGCTTATTGTTTATATGCCACAGATTTACACAGTGATACTTTGCCTTGTACTGAAGGCCAGCAGACCTTAAGCCGTGCCGCTGATATAGAGGGCGAACTGGTAATGGTCTGGGGCAAACAGGACCCTCATGTATCGCCTGAAGGGCGGCAAAAAGTCTATCAGCAACTGACAGCGGCCAAAGTACGTTTTAGCTGGTACGAATACAATGCTCAGCATGCCTTTATGCGCGACGAAGGCGAGCGTTACGATGCTGCATTGGCTCTGCAGAATTACCAGCAGGCTGTGGCTTTGTTCCGTCAGATGTAGCTGGTTTTACTGGCTTTGCTGACGGATTAGACCGTAAAATGGCGGCCTTACTAGCAAAGCCTTTGAGTGCAGTGGGCAGACGATGAATTGTGTTGAGTTTTTAGCCGGACGTTGTAATTCCTGTAGCCAACTGTCTGTGCCTTATTCAGAGCAACTGGCGAAAAAACAGCAACAACTGGCTGATTTAATGGCGCCTTTTACAGAAGCTCAGTTATTGCCTGCTGTCGCAAGCCCTGAAGAGGGCTTTCGCACTAAAGCTAAAATGGTGGTGTCCGGCACCAAAGAGCAGCCTGTGTTGGGCATACTGAATGGCCAGACCCCAGTTGATTTATCGGCTTGCCCTTTGTATCCGCCTTCTTTTGCATCTGCTTTTGCTCTGATCAAAAGTTTTATTCAACGTGCGTCATTAACGCCTTACCAACTGGAACAAAAACAAGGTGAGCTGAAACTTATTCTGCTCAGTCAAAGTCAGCACTCAGGCCGTTTTATGCTGCGTTTTGTGCTGCGCTCAAAAAATTGTCTGGCCTCTATCCAAAAACATTTACCCTGGCTGCAGCAACAATGGCCTGAGTTAGAGGTCTGTTCCGTCAATATTCAGCCCGTGCATATGGCCGTGCTGGAAGGGCCGGAAGAAATCCTGTTAACGCCACAAGAGCTATTGCGGGAAGAGCTGAACGGCATACCTTTGTATTTAACTCCACAAAGTTTTTTTCAGACCAATACTGCTGTGGCGGCAGCTCTGTATGCTACAGCCCGGCAATGGGCTGAGGTTATTCCAGGCCAGAGGCTGTGGGATCTGTTTTGCGGTGTCGGAGGTTTTGGTTTGCATCTGGCACAGGATCAAAACCGCCGTTTAACGGGCATTGAAATTGCCCCCAAAGCTATTGCCAGTGCCACACGTTCAGCCTCAGAGCTTGGTCTGACCGATGTTAAATTTCAGGCACTGGATGCTGCTGCTTTTGCCAAAGCCTCGGACTATGCACCTGATTTACTGCTGGTAAATCCACCCAGACGGGGTTTAGGTTCAGCACTTTGCCAGTCTGTTCTGGCCTTACAGCCTGCCTGGCTGATTTATTCCAGCTGTAACCCACAGAGCCTGGCCAGTGATTTGGCCGTGCTGAACAATGACTACCAACTGTTAAAAGTACAGTTGTTTGATATGTTTCCTCATACTGAGCATGCGGAAGTGTTAACGTTGTTGCAAAGACGTCCACTATAAGTTACTCAGCAATTTATATATTTTTATTCCTCCCTGTCCAAGAGCTAAATCTGCTGCTAGTTTTTTTATCAGTATTTTCATTTCCCTGTTTTGACTCATATCCGTCGGATTTAGTTAGAGCCTGGACCACTAAGGAGAGTGTTGCAGATGCGTAAAAATCTACCTGTTACCGAAAAAGAGCGTACTTTTCCTAAAGAACAACAGCTTATTTCCTCTACTGATATCAAAGGCACCATTTTGCATTGCAACGATGCTTTTGCCTCGATCAGCGGTTTCAGCAGAGAAGAGCTGGTGGGTAAACCTCATAATATAGTGCGACATCCTGATATGCCTGAAGCAGCTTTTAAAACCATGTGGGGTTATTTACAGCAAGGAAAACCCTGGATGGGGCTGGTAAAAAATCGCTGTAAAAACGGTGATTATTATTGGGTGAATGCCTATGTCACTCCGGTGACAGAGCATGGGCGTGTGGTGGGCTATGAGTCGGTACGCACTGTGCCAAGCCGGGCCCAGGTCGCTCATGCCGAGCAATTGTATAAAGCTATCAATGCAGGGAAAAACACCGGGAAGGCAGCGTCGGATCTGGCTGCTGATCTGCGCTGGGCGTTGATGCCATTTATAGCTGTGATTGTTTCTTTATTGTTGTGGTGGTCCCTGGGGCCTGTTGCGGCCACTATCGCTTTTATTCTGACAGCGCTGTTAAGTTATGGTTTAGGTGTCTATCGCATGAAACAATCATTAAACGGTTTAGTCGACTTGTTACCTACACCTTTTACGGATCCGTTGGCAGTGGCGTCTTATGCAAAACATCAGGGGCGGTTAGGGCAATTGGAAGTGGCGCTGCTGGCCGAGTGTGCCCACTTAAATACAGTGCTCACCCGGATTGAAGATGCCTCCACCAAAGTGGCGGTGCAATCGGAGCAGGTGCGGCATTTATCTGTGGATGCGGCCGACAGTATTCGCAAACAGCAAATGCAAACAGAACAAGTGGCTACGGCTATGAATGAAATGACCACTACTATTGCTGAAGTGTCTGCTCATGTGCAGGACACCGCCAGTAAAGCCGAGGATGCAGATGCATTGGCACGTTCAGGTTCAACAGTGGCAGGGCAAACCCGTGGTGCTATACAGCAGTTGCAAAAAACGGTGAATGATATCAGCCAGTCTGTGGCGGATCTGGCCGATCAAACCAATAAAATCGTTGGTGCAGCCCAAATTATTGAACAGATAGCGGAACAAACCAACTTACTGGCGCTGAATGCGGCTATTGAAGCAGCCAGGGCCGGAGATCAGGGCAGAGGATTTGCTGTGGTAGCTGATGAAGTGCGACAACTGGCATCCCGTACTACCGCCTCAACTAAAGAGATTTACGAGATCATTCAGCAGCTCTCGACCAAAGCCAAAGCATCCGTATTAGTGGCTGAGAATGGCCGCAAGGATGCTGAATTGGGGGTGACTCAGGTAGCGCAGGCAGAAAAAGCACTGGAGGGTATCAGTGCTGCTGTCAGCAGTATAGCGGCGATGGCAGGACAGATGGCGGCAGCTGTCGAAGAACAGGCTCATGTGGCTGAGGATATTAATCAGCAGATCGTCAGCATTTCCGATCTGGCCAGTAAGTCATTACATCAGGGCACTGCGGTCAGCGAAAGTGGTAAAGATTTACAAAACACCTCTGAGCAGCTGCATGAACTGGTAGAGCGTTTCCGTAAAGTCTAGTTGGTATGAACTGACTGAAGCCGGTAAGCCGGCTTTAGTCTTCAAATACCGAAATCGCCTGCAACTGTTTAAAGTCTGTGACTCCGGACAATACTTTTAAAATGCCATCCTGCACTAAAGTTCGCATGCCATCAGCGACTGCCTGCTGCTGGATCTGTTCTATGCTGGCTTTGTGATAAATCAGTTGCCGTACTTTGGCTGTGACAGGCAATAACTCATGCACACCCACCCTGCCTTTGTAGCCAGTCTGGTCGCACGCCGGGCAGCCTTTGGCTTTATAAAGAGTCAGCGGGCTTTTTAGTTCAAGCTCGGACGCAAAAACTACACCATAATGCCGCTTTATATACTCCTGTTCTATTTGATCAGGCTGATAGGCTTCTTTGCATTTTGCACATAAAGTGCGGACCAGTCGCTGCGCCAGAATACCGATGCAGGCGTCAGCAAAGTTAATAGGATCTATGCCAATATCAATCAGACGGGTAATAGTCTCAGGCGCTGAATTGGTGTGCAGTGTGGATAAGACTAAGTGCCCCGTGAGTGAAGCTTCAATACCAGCGTGTGCCGTTTCTTTATCACGCATTTCCCCTATTAAAATAATATCAGGGTCAGCCCTTAAAAAAGCCCTTAATGCGACCGCAAAGGTTAAGCCGGATTTGTTGTTCATCTGCACTTGTTGCAGGCCTGGTTGGGTAATTTCAACCGGATCTTCAGCAGTCCAAATCTTTTTATCCGGGGTATTCAGCTGGCCCAGAATGGCATGCAAAGTAGTAGTTTTACCTGAGCCTGTGGGGCCCACGACCAGCAACACACCGTGAGGGTGTTTGATCATCTGCGACATCATCTGATAATTACGTGGACTCAGTTGCAGCTTATCAAAAGGCAAAGCTTCACCACTGGCTAAAATCCGCATCACCACCCCTTCACCAAACACTGTCGGCAAAGTGGCGACCCGCACTTCGATAATTTTATTCGCCAGTTTGACGCTGAATTTACCGTCCTGCGGCAGCCGTTTTTCGGCTATGTCCAGCCGCGCCATAATTTTGATCCGGGAGACCACAGGCGGCATAAAAGCGGGAGGAATTTGGATCAGCTCACGGCATTCACCATCAATTCTTAACCGCACGCGGCAGGAACTTTTGCCTT
>CAMLSF010000049.1 GCA_946482615.1 uncultured Chromatiaceae bacterium
TCTTCACCAGCCACCGGAATTTTTTCACATAAAATCCAGTCTTTTTCATCAACCCAGTTTTGTGCGCCACCGGCTACAGTGCGGATAGGCACAATGTAACGACAGGAGGTCTGAGGTTTCACCGACGCAAAAATTGGCACAAAACCAAAGTTCAGCGCAGTTTCAATCAAGGCCTGCTGGTTATGTGGGTCGATGTCGGCCGCTTCGTCGATGTAAATTGGAATACGGTATTTGCCGCGTTCACGTTCAGCCAGCAACTGACGGATAAACAACATACCGCACAATAACTTAATGGTGATACGGGTACCGTTGGAGCCTGCCGAGTCAATTTTGTCGAAAAACTCTATTTCACCAGCCCGGTTCACCACTTTAAAGCGGATATCAAACAAGTCAGATAAAGTTAAACCACCTTTTTCGCTGGCTGCCTGAATTAAATAGTCCTTCGCCGCCTGCACTTCACGCTCATTGCTGCTGGCGTTTGGCGCTAATAAATCCAGTGTATCGCCTTGCTGATAAGCTTCTGAGGTGGTCAATATGGTATCGATATGGCCGACCAATAAAGCGCGGTCGACAATTTCAATTTTAAAATCCTGCAGGTTCGAGATCTGATGCCGCCAGATGCCGCGGTTAAAGCTATTCAGCTCGCGGTGCAAACGGTTTAAGTCATCACGTAAACCTTTGAGCGTGGACGCTACTTCAGTCAGCGCCACCCGGGCACGACGTTCAATGGCTTCACGTTCTTTATCCAGATGATGGAAAGCACTGATCAGTTTCTGGAACTTCAGTTCTTCATCGGATTCAACTTCAAACTTGGTAATACCGGCGTTGAAGATAAACAAATAGGTATTTTTGATATTGACGTCGATGAGTTTCAGCTCATTACACTGCTTATTAAAGTCGCGTAATACGTCGGCTAAGTTGTCAAAATCCAGAGTCACTTCAATAGGATAAGGTGTGACTTTGCCTGAATAAAAATCGAGCTGGAAGTCGATGCGCTCTTTTTTCTCCTGCTCAATCCGCTCGGCCTGACGTTTCAGTTGTTCCTGCTTATTGCCGACTAAGTTACGACGGTCAGACAGGGTAGAGGCCTTGTGCTGCACTTCAGCCAACTGCTCCTGCAGCTTGTCTTCTTCAATTTCAAGTTCGGATTGCAAGGCTTGTTGCTCGGAACTTATCTCCAGCATTTGCTGGTAGCGGCCAAATTTTTTGATGTCTTCTTCGGCTTGTAATAAATCCTGATACAAACGGTCTTTTTCGCGGGTTTTACCGGCCAAATCACCAGCGACTGCCAGCTGTTGCTCCAGCGTATGTAAGGTTTGCTGCAGTGCATCAATTTGCTCTTTCAGCTGGATTTTATTCTCGAGGCTATTTTGCTCCACCGGCTGCAGGTGGTGCAGGTCAATGACGACACCAGGTAAATGCAATTTGCCTTGTTTAAAGCAATCGGCAATCTTCTCCAACTGCTCTGAAAACAGTGCATCATCCAGAATTTCGATATCACCGCCACCAGTGGTAGAAAGTGACAACAAATCCGGGTTCAGAATGCGGGTAATTTGCTGCACTTCCGGCAGGCTTAAATCTTCGCGCAGACGGGAATACAGGTTAAATTCGAGGTTTTTCAGTTGCAGCTTTAAGCTTTGCAGCTGCTTGGCTGTCTGGCTTTTCTGATGCGCCAAAGTGGTAGCATTCACCTGACTGGCGCCTTGCAGGCTGTGGCTTAACTGCTCGTAGGCTGAACGTATATTGCTTAAGTTGGCTTGCAAGGTGGCTTCATTACTTAAGCTGAATTTTTGTGACAGACCATCAAATTCACCAAACCATTGCTGCAGTTGCTGCTGACGGCCGGACAATTCTTTAATTTGGCCTACATACAAGCGCTGCCGCTCTTCCAGCTGATTTTTCTCTGCCAACAGACCGGTCAGTTGTTCGTTCAGAAGCTCCTGCTGATCGTCAAAGTAGCTGTGGAACTCAGTTAAAGCCACATCCAGCTTAGGCGCATAAGTCGCTAAACGGCCTTTGAGTACAGAGCGGTTGTCGAGCAGGCTTTCCAGTGCTGTGACTGCTTCCTGCTGGTTTTCCAGCGCTTTAAGTTCACGTCTGTCTTTATTGACCTTTTCAAAAGCGTTGTGCCAAACCTGATAAAAATCGACCTTAGGGTCGCCCAAATGCCGGGCAAATACCGGCAATAACAGCCGTTTGACATCCTGAGCTGTCAGGCGGTGCAGGTTCAGAATACGGCGGAAAATATCTTTATAGACTGGTGCATCGGAGACATTGGCCAGTGGGATCATCCGCAGGTTAATACGGCTGTCAAAAGGTGTGGCACCACCTGTCAGCATGGCATTCAGTTCAGACTGTTTTAATTCAATAGGATCAAAACCTAAACCGCGCAAATGATGGTCCAGTTTGTTGTAGCGCACATAACTTTTGCCATCTAAATAATGGTTTAAATCCAGTTGGCCTTTGTAGCAAAAATATTGGAAAGCATAACCTGCAATTTTACCGCGGCCAGCTACCCCAATGACGACAGGGCCATCGGGTAAATTGGCTTCCAGCAGTATATAGCTTTGGTCTGTGCCGAAATAAAACTTCCGGGTTTCGTCTAAGTCGTGGCCGTCCCACTCCGTTAAGCGCAAATCGTTAATCAGCGGGAACTGCAGGGCGTTGATCACCGAACTTTTACCCGTATTATTCGGGGCGCAAATAGAGGAGGAGTCATCCAGCGGGATCACACATTTGGCATAACCTGCAGTGTTCAGAAGCGCCAGTTTGGTTAAGCCATAGAGTTGTTGTTTTTGTTGCTCAGACATCGGCTTGCTCCTCTGTTACCGCGCTGTGATCCACATCCATCAGCGCGTCTAAATACCGATACACAGGGGATAGTAATTTGATGTTATCGCCGCTGGGCCGGGCCAGGCCATAACGTAATAAACGGTTGGCGATTTCACGTTTCATGTCGGTGACTGAGAAAATTTCCAGTTGCTCAAATAAATGGTATTGCTGCTGCAGCAACTGGCCCCAGATTTCTGTAGTGATTTCATGTTCAAACAAAGCCCGCAGCGGGTCCTGGCCTTTGTCGGCATAAAACTCTACCAGAGCAAAAAGCGTCAACGCAAAGAGCCGGGAAATTTTACCCATGCTGGCGGTGGCATCATCCACTTCAAAATAAAAGAAACCACGGCTGTCACGTTTGAGCGTATTGCCCAAGGCACCAAATAAGGCCGTATAGGAATCTTCCTGCTGATCCAGTTCCTGCCATAAGGCAAAATCCTGTTCGCTGATATGGTAACCGTTCGACAGTTTTTTACTGATCTCAGCCAGTTGGGTCAGTTCATCTAAATTTAATTGCATTTATAAAGTCCCGGCTTCGCTGCTTTGAAAAGGGTGTAAGGTCAGCTTATAGCCATTGAGTGTCAATTCGGTGTGGTGTTCGCTGTGCTCTAAGCTCAGCTCGTCCGAGCGTGATAATTCCTGATACAAAAACAGCATTTCGTCCACTGGTAATTCAGGGTAACTCTCGGCCAGCCAACGACTTAAATCCGGCAGTTTTTTCAGCGTTTTAGCTTTGTGCACTACATCTTTCAGTTCTGGCACCTGCATCAGCATACTGTGATTACTCAGAATTTCTTCCGGCAGCTGATAAGCATCATGTTCGTACTGACACAGCTCGGCCATATAACTGGTGATTTGATTGGCAGAACCTAAGGAGAAACGCTGACTGTCAGAACTGATGGCAGGGACTAAAGGTTCTAAGGTCAAATCTATGCCTTTTTTCCGCATCTGGCCTAACAAGAAACTGGCGTTACGGGATAACAAGGTGTTACGACGCAGCTCGTCCCGCAGTGGCATTAGTAAGTCGGCACAACGGCTTAAACTTTCACGACCCACCTGATTCATTTCAATCAAGCGGGTGCGTAGCTGAATAAGAGTTTCTTTTTCAGTGTTCAGTGTGCCTGTCACTTCAATAATTTGCAGTAAATCGCTGAGCATAGCCTCCACAGCAGAGACGGTGAGCTGGAAAGGGCCATTGATATCGACCAGTGCTAATACCGGGTCTATGTAGTCATCAAAAGCATCCATCACAGCTGCATAACGCCGTGCCAGGCTCAACTTGCCTTCGTCTGCTTTGGCGCGTTCCACTAAAGATAAAATCGCACTTTCGTTTTGGCCAAAATGTTTCAGTACCTCACGGATCCGTTCGTCCATAGCTCTGGAAAAACGCCGCAATTCGCTGCTGTCACGGTTATGCGCCGCTTCCTGCATCCGTTCAGACAAACGTTTCAGTTCCAGAATACGGCTTTCAATATCGGTGGCAAGGCCCAACTGCTGTTCCTGCATCAGTTGCTGAGCAAATTCCAATACTGAACCATTGAGCTCCAGCTGGCTGGATTTAGCCAATGGGATCAGAATTTCCAGTTGTAACAGACGCTGGGCTTCACGAAACACCTGCTCACTGCTCATACCGCTGTTGTGGCGCAGGATCAGATGTTGTACATCCTGAAAACTGAAGTTGCCGCTGGCACTTCGTTCAACCAACTGCTCAATGACAGTCCAGTGCTCATCTAAGCAGCGGATAATTTTACGTGGCGCTATCATTTGTCCTTTCTTTTCATGCTTATCATAAATATTTCACAAATGTGACTTGCCAGGGTAGAGGCAACTGGCATGGGCTGATAGAATACCACCCCGCAAATTCCTTCCTTTTCCACAACAATAAAGCTGGTACTACATCATGTTAAGCGCAGTAATTTTGGCTCTGGTGGCAATAGCCTTTGTGATGATCGTTATAGAGGATATTATCCACGTAAACAAGGCAAAAACGACACTTTTTTTCGGTACTCTTTGCTGGATCCTCGCTTTTATTTTTCCAATGCACGGTGCTACAAGTGCCGAAATCAGTGACCAGTTGAATCATAACTTATTAGAAATAGCTACTTTGTGGTTATTTTTGATGTCAACTATGACTTTTGTTGCTTATCTTAATAGCAAAGGCTTTATTTCTCAGGTGGTACAGCGTTTGTTACCTGCTGAATTATCAGAACGCCGGCTGATGTTTATCATCGCGGTATTCGCTTTTATTTTCTCGTCTTTTGCCGACAACGTAACTGCCACGCTGGTGGCTATTGCGGTGATCAGCAGCATCAAGCTGGAAGTAAAAAAACGTATTCAGTACGCCACCTTGATTATTTTTGCGGTGAACAGTGGCGGTGTGTCTTTAATCACGGGTGACGTAACGACGCTGATGTTCTTTTTAGCCGGCAAAGTGACCATAGCTAACTTACTACTGTTAATTTTACCTTCGTTATTTGCCGTAGCCGTGCTGGCGATTTTGTTATCGCGCAAAATGAAAGGCCGTATCGTTCTGGAAAAATCACCTAAACCTATTGAAAAAGCAGACATTGTGATTGCTGTTATTTTTGCTTCGACCATAGGCTCAACGCTGCTGTTTAATATTCTGTTCCAGATCCCTCCTGTGTTGACCTTTTTGTTTGGTTTAGGTGTGATGTTTCTCTCTGCTCAGTATCTGCTGCGGAAGAAAGCCGGTGTGAACATACTGAGCTACATTCGTGAAGTTGAGTTTGATACCTTGTTGTTTTTCTTAGGTGTTTTACTTCTGGTTGGCATTATGAAAGAAATAGGCGTGCTGACTAATATCACCCATCTGTATCAGTATTTAGAGCCGGTACAGGCCAATTACCTGATGGGTTTAATGTCTGCGCTGATTGATAACGTGCCTTTAACTGCCGCTTTATTAAAAGCAGATTTAACCATGACCACAGCGGAATGGCTGACCTTAACCTATGCCACTGGTGTAGGTGGTTCTATTCTGATCATAGGTTCAGCGGCCGGTATTATCGCCATGAGTAAAGTCAAAGAGCTGACCTTTGGCACTTACTTTAAAATGGCAGGTTACCTGCTGGGCTGTTACAGCCTGGGTTATGCAGGCGTTTATCTGGTTGGCCAGACCTTTTTATCCTGAGGTCCAACACAGGCTTGATTTGTCGCCGTTTTTTGTAATTAAATTACATAAAACGGCAAAAGACGGCTAAACGGCTATTGCCTTTTGAAAAAAAGTCACTTAAGCTCAGCGCCGTCAATCATACGTGATTATGAGATACCTGACGTAATTGGAGTTGCAGCGCGACGACAAGTGCGCGAGTTCCCGGGAGCATAGTAGTCCTATGTGACTGGGGCGAGGGCACGCAGTCAACAAAGCTGTGGCTCTAGGAGCGACGGGTATAGACCAGAAGAGGAGCGTTAACCAGGTAGAACATCTCAGGCTGCTACAAGCCGCAGGATGTTTGAGGGGGATTAACGCCGAGAATCAAAGGCTGTAGCGGCCAATGGTTCGGTTGTTAAGGCTGAATCCTTACGACTGTCACCTGTTTTTTGTGGTGGAGAGCTTCTGGCCTTTGTGTGTCTGTGATCGGCCGTGTGCAGCATTATGCCTGCATGACAGCTTTATTTACTGCCTGCAAATGCCATGCTCTGCCTTATGACTTTTTGAATAAGGAGAGACTCGAATGTCTAATCAACTTATCGTCGCCAAATTTGGCGGAACTTCAGTGGCCGATTTCCCGGCTATGTCCCGTTGTGCTGACATAGTGTTAGCTGATCCTAATATCCGTCTGGTTGCCGTCAGTGCCAGTTCAGGCGTGACCAATTTATTGGTCGATATCACCAAACAAACCGAAGTTCAGGCCCGTTATGCATCCTTTGAAGGTATAGAGCGTATCACTCTGGCTGTGCTGAACGCACTTCAGCACCCTGAAGTTGTGGCGGCGCAAATCAATACCTTATTGGCCGATTTACGAAACCTGATTGAGACAGGTGGCGCTGTGTATTCTGGCGCACACAAAGATTTGATCCAGTCTTTTGGTGAGCGGTTAAGTTCGGTGTTATTTACCCAGGTTTTAGTGGAACGTGGTGCAGCGGCTTTGTGTTTTGACGTACGCCGTGTACTGCGTACTGACAGCCGTTTTGGCAAAGGCGAACCGCAAATTGCAGCCATTGCAGAACTGGCACAAACTCATTTACAACCTCTGTTGTCTGAGCAGATTGTGGTCACTCAGGGCTTTATTGGTGCTGATGAAGCAGGGCAAACCACCACTTTAGGCCGTGGCGGCTCTGACTACAGTGCAGCCTTGTTAGGTGAAGCCTTAAATGCACATATAGTTCAAATCTGGACTGATGTGGTCGGAATTTTCACCACAGATCCACGTTTAACCTCTGATGCCCGTTGTATCAATGAAATCAGCTTTGATGAAGCGGCCGAAATGGCTACTTTTGGCGCCAAAGTTTTGCACCCAGCTACCTTAATTCCGGCGATGCGCCGTAATATCAAGGTGTTTGTTGGTTCCAGCCGGGAGCCACAAGCAGGTGGCACCTGGATCGCCAAAACAGTGGAACATAGACCAGCGTACCGCGCCATCGCCTTGCGTAAATCCCAGACGCTGATCACGGTAAAAAGCCCGGAAATGTTGCATGCTGCAGGCTTTTTGGCCCGGGTTTTTGATATTTTAAGCCGTCATCAGATTTCAGTTGATTTAGTCACCACCTCGGAAATTTCTGTGGCTTTAACGCTGGACGAGTCCGCCGGCAGTGCTTTTAGTTCTGCGATAGAACCAGCCCTGGATGAACTAAAAAGCTTTTGTGAAGTGACAGTGGAGCAGGGCTTAAGTCTGGTGGCCGTCATAGGTAATCATCTGCACAGCACCAAAGGAGTAACGGGTGAGCTGTTCAGCGCTTTAGAGCAAATTAATATGCGGCTGATTTGTCACGGCGCTTCACGGCATAACCTGTGCTTTTTAGTGCAGGATGCGTCAGCTGCTGCAGTGGTCAAAGAGTTACATCAGACTTTATTTAATTAATTTCAGTCGCTCCCTGGTACAGGCGGGGTCGTTTGACCCTGCCTTGTACCTGCTGGTTTAAACTTTTTCTGTGAGAAATCAGCAATACGGGACACGCCGAACTATGTTGTTCCGGTTAGACTAAGTCACTTCTTCAGTCAGCTAAGGAATGACAGATGGCGAATCAGGCATATCTGCTGCAACAACTCAATAAAGCTGTGTTGCTGATGGCAACCAAACTGGATCAGGAGCAACAGGCCAGCCTGGATGAACTGGCTGAAGCTGCGGCTTTATCTAAATATCATTTCCACCGGATTTACCGGTTGCTGCTCGGCGAAACCTGTCAGCAAACTCAGCTCAGATTAAAACTGGCCAAAGCAGGGCAGGCTTTAACTCTGGCACAAAGCTCGGTCACTGAAGCCGCATTGCAGGCTGGTTTTGCCTCTTCTCAGTCGTTAGCAAAAGCTTTGCAGCGCGAGTTGGGTTGCAATGCCACTGATTTGCGTGCAGATCCAGAGCGTTTAAGTTGTCTTTTACAGGAACTTGCCACGCCAGCACAATTAACAGCTTCTCCTTATCAGGTGACCTTAGTATCGCTGGCTCCCTGTACTGTGGTCAGTATCACTAGCCTTGGACAGTATCCTGAACTGAATGACACTTATGGTTATCTGTTTAGTGTGCTGGCGGAGCATGCAGAAATACAGGCCATTCTTGGGCTGGCCTATGAGGATGTTGACAGCGATCTGAACGCCCGTTTTGATTGTGCTTTGCTGGTGAGCCCTTTGCCGGAACAGCTGCAGCCTGATGTGCATTTACAGCAGCTTGACGCTCAGCAGTATCTGGTGCTCCGTCATCAGGGTAGTTATGACACTTTGTCGGATAGTATCGACTGGTTGTATTGTTATTGTCTGAGTCAAAGCATTTATCTGCCGGATCACCAGCCTTGTTTGCACCATTATCTGGATGATCCGGAACAGGTTGAGCAGGCGTTGCTGCGCACTGATATTTATTTGCCGGTCACAGCGGGTTGACCGGAGCAGCAGGAATAAAAAAGGCGTCTCTGGATAAAAGACGCCTTTTAGTTTAGTGGTCGAAGCAATTAAACAAACAGCTGTTTCATATCCTGATAAATGGCCACAAATTCCGGAGAGCGGTAGAAATCCACACCAGTGATCAAGCCACGGTCAGCATAAGGTTTAAGCGCCAGACGTGGTTCTGTTTTGTCTTTGCAATGGCCTTTTTGGATGGTGGCAATACGGATAAAATCCAGATAATTCACTTTGTCAGTATGAGGTAATTTGGTGTTCCACTGCTCTGCTACTTCCACCAATTCATCCGGGAATTCCCATTTGCGTAAAATGCTGCCACCAACACCACCTGCTAAATCCGTGATACAGCCCGCAATAAAATCTTTGTCGCCAAACTGATCCAAATGTTTTTCAGCTTCGGTCAAAATAGGCAAAGCCCCTATGTTATGAATTAAGCCAGCCAGTGTCATGGTGTCAAAATTCACCGGGCTGACTTTTAAGTTGCTGTTGTACAGCTGCATAGCGGCCAAAGCGACAGCTGCCACTTCCAAAGTATCCTGCCAGACTTTGCTCATCATGCCTTTGATTAAACTGGAATGAGAGACAAACAATTGCTCCACCGCCATAGCTGTCACTATGTTTTTGATATACCGCAAACCTATACGTGTGACAGCCTGATGCAGTGAGTTGACATGGACTGAACGGCCTAAAAAGGCGCTGTTGGCGATTTTCATCATACGGGCTGACATGGCCGGATCGTGAGAAATAATGTCTGCCATCTGATTTAAATTCACATTCGGATCTTCCGCCATTTTGCGAATTCGTAAGGCAATTTCAGGAAGACTTGGCAACACCAAGGTATCATTCTGGATTTTTTCAACCAGCAAGCTTAATAACGCGTTTTCGTTTGACATAAACTGCAACCCTGTGACAAAAAAGGAGAACTATCTGTGTGGTGTCTTTTTATTTAGTTGTAGACGAACATTCTGATTATTAGCGAATTTTGTTGGCTTTGCCCAGTAGTAAAATAAAAGAATTTTTCATTTTGTCCAGATGCTGGGAATTAATCGGTATCTTTACCCTGAATTTGAAACAGCTTGTCACGAATTTGCCAAAAACGCCCCTCTTTGCGCGCTATGATGGCGTCCGGCGGTTGAAATCTGTGCTCTTGTTGCAGCACTTTGTTGACCGTTGTTTCCGTAAAAGCTCTGTGTCTGTCGACCAGATGAGGTGGCACAAAAAGGCTTAAAAACTTCTGTTTTTGCGCTTTGGTTTGCAAGCTCCAGTATTCGGCTAGTTCAGCGCCATCCGTGCCAAAATAGCTGACCTTTAATACAGTTTTCCCTTCCTTCGTCTGGTGACTGCTTAATTGCATCCGGCTGACATAAAGCACTAAAGCATCTTTTAAGCTCAACGCTTCTTTGAGTTTTTTATCAGGATCAACCAACACCAGACCACAGTCACCGCAGTGACGGGCGGCGATATCATTTTCTGCACCACAGTCCGGGCAAAATTTGGCTTTAAAGCGATAACCACAGGCTTGAGGCTGGGCGTCCTGATCGTCTTTGTAACCCTGACAACGGCGGCCGTAGTATTCCAGTACTAAACCTCTGTCGTCTGTTTTGCCCCAGAAGTTATTAAAAAAACCACATAAGGGGCAGGGCACTGTGACCAGCTCTGTGCCGGGTTCTGGCCGCAGTTCGCCAATATCGGGTTGCTCCAGATTAAACCTGTTACCGGCATAATCCAGAACCAGACAATCCTGTTTTCCCGGGCTTAACCGCAAGCCACGGCCGACAATCTGTTGATACAAAGTGACAGATTCAGTCGGGCGTAAAATAGCGATCAAGTCGATATGAGGGGCGTCAAAACCCGTGGTTAATACCGCCACATTGACCAGATACTTCAACTCTTTTTGTTTGAAGCTCTGGATCAGCGCGTCCCGCTCTTTTTGTGGGGTATCGCCTAAAATCAATGCAGTTTCTGCTGCGGGCAAATAGCCTAAAATCTCCCGGGCATGGGCTGTAGTAGCGGCAAAAATCATCACACCAGCACGGCTTTGAGCCTGTTGGATCACTTGCTGAATAATTTGTGGGGTGGCGCGCTGTTGCTGATTAATGCGTAAATCCAGATCGGCTTCTTTAAAATAACCACTGGCGGTGGGTTTTAAACCCGCAAAGTCGTAACTTAATACTGGTGCATCCATCAGCACGGCCGGAGTTAAATAACCTTCGTTTAATAAAAAACGGATCGGCAAGTCAAAAATACAGTATTTAAAAAAGCGCGGTTCAGTGGTGCGGATCAGACCACGGCTATGGTACTGATAAATCCAGCCTGAGCCTAAGCGGTAGGGGGTGGCTGTTAACCCCAACACTTTTAAGTCCGGGTTTTGCAATTGCAAAGCGCGGATCACTTTTAAGTAACTGCTGTCTTCGTCGTCACCGACGCGATGGCATTCGTCTATCACCAATAGGCTGTATTGTTCAGTAAAGTCGGCGAGGTTACGTGCGACCGATTGCACTGAAGCAAATACCACTTTGGCTGCCGTTTCTTTGCGGCCCAGGCTTGCAGAAAATATTGCCGCTTCTAAACCATAACTTTGGTACTTGGCATGATTTTGCTCCACCAGCTCTTTAACATGAGCCAACACCAGCACCCGGCCACGGGCCAAACGTGCCAGTTCGGCTATCACCAGACTTTTACCTGCGCCTGTGGGCAATACCAGCACTGCAGCATCCTGCTTCTGGCGAAAATGCACCAAAACGGCCTGAACCGCCTGTTGTTGATAGTTTCGTAATTGCAGCATCACAATGGTTTATGTAAGAAGAAGGGGGCAAAAACAGCCCCCTTGGTCACAAGAAGTTATTACTGAATACCATGGTTTGAGAAAACGGTAGCACGATCTGCTAAGAAGGTAATTTTGATATTTTTTTCATCGTCACCCCAGCGGCAGCTTTTAGTGCCGATCGCTTCGTCACAATGAGTGGCAGCGCCTAATATGCCGGACACTTCATCGTAGGTCATACCAGCTTTAACTTGATTGTAATTGTCTTGTGTCAGTTTACTACAGGCCCCCAGCAGGCTGAGTGTAGCTAACAAAACCATGATTTTTTTCATAACAGATTCCTTGTGTTATTTAACTGTTTAAAGTGTTGCCGCCCCTGTTGTTTCGGGCGGGGTAAAACGTTTTACCTGAATAATCACTCCTAAACGTGGATGATCCAGATAATGGATTTGGCCTAAAGTTAAGCGCGCACTTTGTTTAATAGCTAGTTGTGCTGGCTGAGTTGCGTCATCGCTCTGGCGCAGATAAAAAGTACCGTCAAACTGGATAAAGCGACCCAAACGTAACTGAACTAAAGAATCAAATTGCCACGGACTGTACCATAATTGCAAGCTGCTTTGGCCTTGCTGTACCGCAGAGAGTTGTTGCTGAACCTGCTGCATCAAGTCAATATTGAGTTCAGTCTCAGTGGCGGTTTCATCCTGATAAACCCCTGCATACCAATGGCTGCGGCTATTACGACCTGAGACTAAAGGCTGACGCCAGGCCGTGTGCAGTAAAAGTTGTTTACCTGCCTCACGTTGTAACTGATAAGCCAGATTTTTCAGCTGCAGGCCATCGGGTCCTACCAGATAGGCTCCATCTTTGGCCTGACCATCACCGGTAAAAGTAGCAGGAATTTGCGCCGGTGCCGGTAACTGCAACGCCAGCTCTTGTGCAGTTAAAGCCCTGCTTATTAACTGACCATCAGCATCCCATTGTTCCATCTGACAATTCTGAAAATTCAGCTGATACAAAGAAGCCGCGACAGGCTCCGGGTCCAACTGCACATCCAATGAGTCAGCGGCCACTGCAGCAACAGGCTGCATTTTTTGCTGATGTTCGCTTAACAGCTGCTGAATTTGTTGCTGTACTGTGGCAGAGACAGGGGCCGCAGCTGTTGCTGTGTCTGAAGGCGCCGCACCTGCTGTACAGGCTGGTATAGCTTTAATTAAATCAGCTACAGCAGGTTGCACCAGTGGACGCATTAGATCCAAGGCATTGTTGGTTTTTAAGGGTTCTGTCGGTGCCTCAAACTGCTCTTTTAAACTTTTGTCCGCACTGCGACTAAAAGCGATCAACTCTATTTCATACCAGCTATTGGCGAAGACTGGGCTTGTGGCCGATAAAGCCACTAAAACCAATCCCAGCGATGTTAAACGCAGAGGTTTCATGATGCTCCTGTCTGATGTTTAGCAAAGTCATCCAGCATAAAGCTGACAAAGGCGAATCTGCTGTTGGTATCAGGTAAATCTTTGATAAATTTCAGTTTACTTCCACCTTCGAGCTTAAAGACTTTCGACTGAGTCTGAATAAGCTGAATAATGTAAGACGGGTTGACTGAAGTCCGTTCGGCGAATTCTAGCACACCACCTTTGCTGTTGGCTTCCAGTCGTTTAATGCCAAGCTGCTGCGCCTGCATTTTTAACTCTGTGATTTTGACTAAGTTTTTCGCCGCATCCGGCAATAAACCAAAACGGTCGATCAATTCGACCTGCACATCGTCCAGTTCCTGTTCGTCACGACAGGAGGCTAACCTTTTGTAAAAGGATAAACGTAAGCTGACATCCGGAATATAAGAATCAGGCAGCAGGGCAGGCAGTTTCATATCCAGCTCAGTTTGCTGAGTCAGCAGCGCATCCAGGCTTGGCTCTTTGCCGGCTTTCAGGGCTTCAACCGCTTGTTCCAGCATTTCCATATACAAGCTAAAACCAACAGATTCAATCTGGCCACTTTGCTCATCGCCCAACAGCTCACCTGCACCCCGGATTTCCATATCCTGACTGGCCAGTGCAAAACCGGCGCCTAAATCTTCTAAGGCCGAAATGGCTTCGAGGCGTTTTTCCGCATCTTTGGTTAAACGTTTGGGCGGTGGTGTGAGTAAATAAGCATAAGCCTGATGGTGCGATCGGCCAACCCGGCCGCGCAACTGGTGCAATTGCGCCAGACCAAAATTATCCGCTCTGTTGATAATAATGGTATTGGCGGTGGGCACGTCTATGCCGGTTTCGATAATGGTCGAACAGAGCAGCAGGTTAAAACGCTGATGGTAAAAATCAGCCATGATCTGTTCCAGCTCGCGCTCCCGCATCTGGCCATGGGCTATACCAATTAATGCTTCCGGCAGCAACAGAGCTAAATCGGCTGCGGTTTTTTCAATGCTCGCCACATCGTTATGCAGGAAATACACCTGACCACCGCGGGAAATTTCCCTGAGCACAGCTTCACGAACTAAGCCTTCTTCGTACTCACGCACAAAGGTTTTGACGGCCAAACGTTTGGCAGGAGGTGTGGCGATAATAGATAAATCTCGCATGCCGGACAGCGACATATTGAGTGTGCGTGGAATAGGGGTGGCCGTTAAGGTCAGAATGTCGATATTGGCGCGTAATGCTTTGATTTTGTCTTTTTGCCGTACACCGAATCTGTGTTCTTCATCAACAATCAGCAGGCCCAAATCTTTAAATCGAATATCGTCCTGCAACAATTTGTGAGTCCCGATCAGGATATCGACTTTGCCTTGTTCGGTTTCATCCAAAATGGCTTTTTGTTCTTTGGCGCTGATAAAACGCGATAGCACCGCCACTTTGACCGGCCAATTGGCAAAACGGTCGCGGAAGTTTTCAAAATGCTGCTGCGCCAGCAAAGTGGTTGGTACTAAAACCGCCACTTGTTTATTGTCATTCACAGCCACAAAAGCAGCCCGCATCGCCACTTCCGTTTTACCAAAACCTACATCACCACAGACCAATCTGTCCATGGCACGTTCAGCCTGCATATCGGCCAGCACTGCAGCTATAGCGTCAAGCTGATCCACTGTCTCCTGGTAAGGGAAACCATCGGCAAATAGTTCGTATTGCTCTGCATCCAGTTTAAAACCGTAGCCGGTTTGGGCGGCGCGCTGGGCATAGACATCCAATAGCTCTGCTGCCACATCCCGCACTTTTTCTGCTGCTTTACGCCGTGCTTTTTCCCAGCTGTCGTTGCCAAGTTTATGCAGAGGTGCATTGTCCTGATCCGAACCCGTGTAACGGCTGATTAAATGCAAGGACGACACAGGCACATACAGCTTGCTGCCACCTGCGTATTCAATAGTGACAAACTCAGCACTGATGCCCGCCGCATCCAGCACCTGCAAGCCCTGATACCGGCCTATACCATGTTGCAAATGCACCACAGGCTGGCCCACAGACAGTTCAGCCAGATTGCGGATTATGGTGTCGCCTGAGATTTGCTGGCTGTGTTTACGTTTACGTCTTTGGGTAACTTTTTGACCAAATAACTCGTTTTCGCTGATCAGGGCCAGTGGTTCTTCACCTGCTTTGGCTTTGCCCTGGCTCTGTTGTAGCAAGCAACCTTGCTCCAATGAACCTATTACTATGCCTAAATCCACCTGATCGGTTAAAAACTCTTCGACCGAGGCAAATTGCTGCAAGCGAATTTGGTTACGCTGCATCAGTTGCAATAAGCTTTCGCGCCGGCCTTCGGATTCAACAAAAAAAAGCACCCGGCCTTGCTGCTTTTTGATCTGAAGAATAAATTGCTGCAGCTTCTCCAGCGGGTTTTTCAGCTGATGATTCACCGTAAGCTCAGGCAAATCAGCCACAGCGGCATTAAACTGTCCGGCACGTTCCGGCAACTCAGCCCGGCTTAACCTTAAGCGGGGCCACTGCTTTAACTGGGCAAAAAACTCATCAACCGCTAAATACAATTCCTGCGGTTTTAAAATAGGTTTGAGTAAGTCGATGGCTCTGTCCTGATAACGACGTTGTAAGTCGTGCCAGAAACGCTCTGCCGCAGCTTCTAAATCGCCGACCGCCAGCATCACCGTATCTTTAGGTAACATCGAAAACAAAGGTGCAGACTGTTCAGCAAAGAGTGGCAGGTAATATTCAATACCAGCCGGCATCAGGCCCTGACTAACCTGCATATAGAGCGATTCTTTTTCGCTGCGCGCCGGGAAACGTTCACGGTAACGGATACGGAAACGTTCTATCGCCGCTTTATCCTGCGGGAATTCGTGGGCGGGCAAGAGTTCGATTTCATCAACTTGCTGCACAGTGCGCTGATTATCCGGGTCAAACAGGCGAATGCCGTCAATTTCGTCGTCCAAAAAGTCAATGCGGTATGGCAGGGTACTGCCCATAGGATAGAGATCGAGCAAAGAGCCCCGTACTGAAAATTCGCCATGTTCCATCACCTGATCCACAGCCCGGTATCCCACAGCGGCCAGTTGCTGACGCAAAGCTGTTAAATCCAGTTGCTGGCCTTTTTTCAGCACCAGACTGTATTGCTGCAAATAGCTGGCGTCTGTCAGACGCAACAAAGCGGTGTTCAGCGGCACTATCACTATGCCATGCTTTAAACGGGGCAGGCTGTACAGGGTTTTTATGCGCTGGGAAATAATGTCCTGATGCGGGGAAAATACGTCATAAGGCAAGGTTTCCCAGTCAGGGAAAGTCCAGACTTCTGCAGCATTTTCATGGAAAAACACCGTCAGCTCCTGCTCTAACCTAAGTGCTGTGGTGGTGTCCGGCACTATCACCAGATAAAGACCTTGCTGGCGTTGATACAGCTGATAAATAGCCCAGGGCAAAGCAGCGCCGGACAGGCGGCCCCATTGTTTTAAGTCTGTGCCGGAGGAAGGGGCTGGTAATGCTTCAATGCGGATCATCAGGGAAATTCTTTACTCGTTATAAAAAGACCGGATTGTAGTACGGTCTGTTGTTTGATTTAGTTTCAACACTGCTCAATCTATACCCAATCTAATTGGCGTTGCAGGGAGAGCACGCAGTCAACAAAGCTGCACGTACTAAGGGTATTTTATTGCTGACTCTGTTGTGCTTGCTGACGCAGCTCAGCCTTACGTTTTAGTTGTCTGGATTGTTCATGCAAACTGGCTCTGACCACCATATCTCTGTCTTCATCGCGGATACGGCGGAATAAAATCTTAACCAGATACTGCGGTGGCTGTTCAGCTTCTTCACCCTGCTGTTTAGTCACTTCAATCACCTGACCCAGGCAATACAAAGCTCCGTCATTATTATCCAGAAAGAGTTTGACTTCGTATATCTGACCTAAAGCTACAGCCTCGTTCATCCAGACCTGCACACCAGAACCACCATAACTGAAGGTATGAAAACGTTGCTTCGGATCGTCCTGCGAGCGCAACACGTAATGGGTTAATGCATCCAGTTTACGGGCTTGTTGTTGCAGGTAATGAGCTAAATCTGCAGACAAATCTTTCACTGCATTAAAAGTGCGGATAGAAGAATTATTTAACTGACTTAGTTCGCTGGTCATTTTAAAGGCATCAGGAATAAGGCGTAAAAAACCTTCCTGATCCGGCAAAGCCGCAGAAAATGGCACTAAATTGACAGTGGTCTGATGTTCAATCTGAAAGTAGTCCGCAAATTCGACTGCTAATTCTGCGGCTATGGTTGTATTGCCTGGCTGTTGCATAAGGATACCTCGGGTAGCAAGCTTGTAACCTTAACGGATAATCACTATTATCGCAGCAATTTCTTCACCAACCCAAGTGGAAGTCTGTGAAAAGCCTGCAATTCCCTCTGAGTGTCCGTATTGGTTTGCGTTACAGCCAAAGCCGGAAAGGCCACGGCTTTTTATCTTTTATTACGCTGTTTTCCGTCACAGGTATTTTTTTAGGTGTGATGGCGCTGACTATTGTCAGCTCAGTGATGAATGGTTTTGAGGCTGAGCTGAAAAAACGTATCCTCGGTGTGATCCCGCATTTGATAGTGCAAAGCGAAGCTACTGAACAGTTGGATATAACGGCTTTACAACAGCAGTACCCACAAATTTTGCAGGTCACGCCTTATCTGCAACTCGAAGCTTTAGCCCAGAGCCCGGGTCAGCTGACAGCCGTCTTATTACAAGGCATAGAACCCAGCCAAATCCCGGCTTTTTTGCAGCAGTCTTTGGTGGCCGGGGACTGGGCTGATTTAACCAAACAACCTTATTCAGTGATTTTAGGCGCAGGCCTTGCGGATGAATTAAAAGTGGGCCCTGGTCAGCAAATTCGCTTATTGCTGGCCGAAGGCGGCAGTTTTACCCCTATGGGCTGGTTACCACGCCAACGACTGTTCACTGTGACAGGATTAATTAATACGGGTTCTGAAGTGGATAACGGCGTGGCTTTGGTGCATTTGCCGGATTTAACACGTCTTGGCAGCAAAGCCAAAGATGCACCACAGTGGCGTTTAAGTTTAACTGAGCCTTTTGTTGCCCCTGCTTTAGCCAATGACATTGCTGAATTCCCGGCTGTGGCCAAAGTTACAGACTGGCGCGACAGTCACGGTAAATTGTTTTCTGCTGTGGCTATGGAAAAAGCCATGATGTGGCTGATGTTATTGCTGATAGTGGCAGTGGCAGCTTTTAATATAGTCTCAGCGCTGGTGATGATGGTGACGGAAAAACAACGTGAAGTGGCCATTTTAAAAACTCAGGGCATGACAGATAGCCAGCTTTTTACCGTTTTTGCCGTACAAGGTATGAATAACGGCCTGCTTGGTACCTTCACTGGTGCTGTGGCGGGTATTGTGATCGCATGGCAGCTCAATGGCATCCTGGCTCTTTTGGGTATTAGTGTGGTGGCCGGTGTGGCATTGCCTGTGGATATTCAACCCGTACAAATATTCTTTATTGTCCTGTGCGCTTTGGTGCTGACGGCCCTGGCTGTGGTTTATCCAGCCTGGCGGGCAGTGCAAGTACAACCAGCGGAAGTTCTCAGAGATGAATAGTTTCCTCGTCGTTCTTGGCGCCGCAGCTTTGTTGACTGCGCGCTTTCGCCCCGGTCACATAGGACTACTATGCTCCCGGGGTCTCTATCTCTTGTCGCCGCGCTGCAACTCCAATTACTTAGAGGAAACAGAGACCGCAGTTTTGTTTACCGGGCGCTCTCGCTCCGCAACATCAATTACTTTGGGTAGAGTTTAATGACCAGTATTTTAACGGCCCGTCACATCAGTAAAAGTTATACCGATGGGGCAAATGTCACACCTGTGTTGCATCAGATCAGTCTGGACGTCAAAGCTGGCGATATGCTGGCGATAGTCGGCAGCTCAGGCTCTGGTAAAAGTACTTTGTTGCATATACTGGGCACTTTGGATCAGCCCGACAGTGGTGAACTGACGTTATTGGGACAAGCTGTCGCTAAGTTATCGGCCAATGCCAAAGCCAGACTGCGGAATGAAAAGCTGGGGTTTATTTATCAGTTTCACCATTTGCTGATGGATTTCACTGCACTGGAAAATGTCGCTATGCCGCTGCTGATCCGCGGCGAGTCCACTGAAAAGGCCGAACAAAAAGCTGTGGCTATGCTGACCCGCGTTGGCCTTGCCCATCGTATCAAACACAGACCAGCGGAATTGAGTGGCGGTGAACGTCAGCGTGTGGCTATAGCCCGGGCTTTAGTGGGGGAACCTGCGCTGGTCCTGGCGGATGAGCCCACGGGTAACCTGGATCATCAAACCGCAGAGAGCATTTATAAGCTGCTGCGTGAGTTAAACCGCGAGCTGAAAACCAGCTTTATTGTGGTGACTCATGATTTGGCGCTGGCCAGGAAGCTGGATCTGCAGTATTGGATGCGGGACGGCCATTTGGGCAAGACTATGGATGGCTTATCTCATGGCTAGCTTGTCCTGGCAACTGGCGCAGCGTTATCGCAAAAGCCGTAACAGCAATGCTTTTATTCGTTTTATTGCCGCTTCGTCCACTATAGGTATAGGCCTTGGCGTTGCTATTCTGATCCTGGCCTTGTCTGTGATGAATGGCTTTGAACTGGCATTAAAAGACAAGCTGTTATCCGTGATCCCTCATGTCGAGTTGCAGGCGGTGTCGGACCCTATTGGCAACTGGCAGAAAAAACTAAAACCTTTGCAACAACATCCCGGCGTAGTGGCCGGCGCACCTTATATTAAAACCAATACCATGATCCGCAGCGGCGCCAAAGTCAAAGCAGCCAGTTTGCGCGGCATTGACTTGCAGCTGGAGCAAGGTATCAGTGCGTTAGGCTCTTTTGTGGTGGCAGGAGAGTTAAACCAAATCAGTGCACATCAGATAGTGCTTGGCAAAGGCATAGCGGACGAAGTGCAGGCTAAAGTCGGGGATGAAGTGCAACTGATGCTGCCGCAAGTGACAGCGGACGGTAAACTCGCCAGCCACAAACATGTCAGCTTAACAGTAGTGGCTATTGTCAGTATTGGCGGTCAGCTGGATTATCAGCAAGCCTGGGTCGATATAGCAGCTTTAGGGAGCTGGCTGAATTACCCGCCGGCTGCAGTGCAGGGTTTTGCTTTTAAAATTGCTGATATTTTCGCAGCGCCTGCCTTGTCACGTGAGCTTGGCGCTCTGGCCACTGATTATGTGTATATGCTGGACTGGTTTCGTACTCAGGGCCATTTGTACAACGATATTCAGATGGTGCGCAGTATTTTGTATCTGGTGTTAGTGCTGGTATTGGCTGTGGCCTGTTTTAATATAGTTGCGACCCTGGTGATGGCGGTGCGGGAAAAACAAGGCGATATCGCTATTTTACTGACCATGGGCATGCCCAGACGCCAAATCGTAAAAGCTTTTATGTGGCTCGGCTGGCTAAATGGTGTAACTGGTACTTTGGCCGGTGCTGTAGTGGGGCTATTGTTGGCCTGGCAAATAGAGCCGCTGTTTCGTCTGATCACCAGCTTAACGGGCTTTAGTTTGCTCGATTCCAGCATCTACTTTGTTGATTATGTCCCTTCTGATATAGAGCCAATGCAAGTGGTGATGACCATAGGTATAGCCTTGGTGATGAGCCTGCTGGCCACTATTTACCCTGCGCTTAGCGCCAGCAAAGTGCAGCCGGCTTTTGTCTTGGGTCAACGTTAGTCTGAGCAGTAGTCCTGACTAAAAAACACAGAGTCAGTCAGGTTCAGTCTGACTCTGGCGTTGTTGAAGGCGATTTCTCCAGGCTTTTTTCACCGACAAACACCAGAAATAATCCACCAGTACATAACCTAAAGCCGACAAGGTAGAGCCCATGATCAGGCTACCCAACAGAAAAGGTTTGCCTATGGTATCCAGGCTGTCGAGCAACCAGCTTAAACTGACCTGTGGTTCTACATGATGACCCGGATGGCCTAAAATCAAGGCCCCTAATTGATAGCAGATAAAAAATATCGGTCCCATAGTCAAAGGATTGGTTAACCAGACCAAAGCAGCTGACAAAGGTAAATTGACTCTGAATAAAATCGCCAACGCAGCGGCTAACACCATCTGAAAAGGCATAGGAATTAAGGCGACAAACAATCCCACAGCAAAAGCACCACGGGCCGAGCGGCGGTTAAAGTGCCACAAATTGTTGTCATGCAACAAAGTGCCAAAGATCTTGAGCGACGGATGCTGCTTGATTTTTTCGGTATCTGGTAGATATTTCTTAATTAGATTCTTTGCCATTACAACTCATTCATGAAAAATTAACGTGAACCGTTTTTTCATCGGTGTGATCAGCGGATGCCTATTGTCATTATTTTCACCAATAGTGCCAGAGCTTTTGTGGCTTATTTTTTTGCTGTGTTTGACTTTGATCTGCATCTACTACCGTTTGTTATTTTTCACTGGTTTGTGTTGTGCTTTCAGCCTCTGGTTGTGGCAGGTGCAGCAGCATCAGTTGCATTCAGCAGCGTTAGTTAATTTGTCCGACCCATGGTTAAAAGGCCAGGTCGTCAGCATCAGACAACAGGATACGGACTTCAGCAGATTTTTATGGCAAATCAATGAAGGGCCACAACAAGGTTATTTAGTAAGACTACGCTGGCAGCAGGCACCAGAGCTGTTAGGTCAGGGACAAGACTGGTGGCTTAAAGTACGCTGTAAAGCCGTTCGGGCACCGGCCAATCCCGGTTCTGTCCATATTGAAGCCAATGCTTATGTGCTGGGTATTATTGGCAATTGTGTAGTGAAAGATGGGCTTTTAGTTCATGCAGACTGGGATCATCGTCAGCAGTTGTATCAGCGCCTGCAGCAAAAAATTGGCGACTTGCCTTCTTTTTCACTGATCACGGCTTTTACCTTAGGTGAACGGCCTTTTAGCGACGAGTTGTGGTTAGGTTTACAAGCCACAGCTTTAGGGCATTTAATTTCGATATCCGGTTTTCATATTGGTCTGCTGTTTGGCTGGGTTTATGGCCTGATGCTGCTATTAGCCCGGCTTCATGTCCGGTTGCTATGGTGTCGGCGTCTTGCTCCTTTTGTCGCCTTCGCTGCGGCCTGGTATTACAGCTTGTTGGCAGGTTTTGCTATTCCTACAGTGCGGGCTTTGCTGGCTTTAGCTTTAGCTGTGTACTTGCTGCAACAGCACAGACGCTTAAGTTACAGCCAAAGCTGGATCCTGGTCTGTGGGCTTTTGTTGTTGCTTAATCCCTTATGGGTGATGAGCATCAGTTTTTGGCTGACGCTTTATGCCGTGGCTTTGATTTTTTTGTTTGTCTGGTGTTATCCGCTGACAGATCGCAGCCGATGGGGCCTTATCAAACAGGGGCTGAAATTTCAGGCGGTGATGACGCTTTTAATGAGTGCACCCACCTTGTTATTTTTTCACGGTATAGCTCCTTTGGCTTTGCTGTCGAATCTGATTTTTGTGCCCTGGTGCTCATTTTTAGTGATCCCTTATCTGCTGATCGCTTTGTTGCTCGAGCTGGTGTTGCCAGCAGATATGCTCTGGCACTGGCAGCTGGCGGATCTGTTGTTATCACCTTTGCAGCAATGGCTGATAGCAGGAGCCTCTATGGATTACTGGTGGTTGCTGCCCGCTCAAACTGTGTTTTCTGCGTTTTGTGTGGCCCTGTTATTGCTCGCTCTGTTTTTTCTGCCCTCTGCTGCACCCAAACACCGCATTGTGCTGCTGTTACTGCCTTTTGTGGTGTTGTTATGGCCTAAAACGCCGCAGTGGCAATTGCATGTCATTGATGTGGGGCAAGGGACGGCCGTGCTGTTGCAAAAAGGCGATAGAGGGCTGTTGTACGATGTGGGTCCTGTGTATGGCAGTTTTAATGCCACCGAAGCTTATGTGTTGCCTTATCTGCATTATCAGGGCATACGGCAACTGGATTATTTGGTGTTAAGCCA